>CANQYH010000005.1 GCA_947628025.1 uncultured Lachnospiraceae bacterium
CCAGGGGCTATACGGCCTGGGACTGCACCTCTCCGGCGTTTCTGCGCGAGGACGCGGCCGGCGTGACGCTGTGCATCCCCACCGCTTTCTGCTCCTACAAGGGCGAGGCGCTGGATCAGAAGACGCCGCTTCTGCGCTCGATGCAGGCCATCGACACGCAGGCGTTGCGCATCCTGCGGCTCTTCGGCAATACCACTTCCAAGCGGGTGGTGCCGTCTGTGGGACCGGAGCAGGAGTATTTCATCGTGGACCGCGCCAAATATCTGCAGAGAAAAGACCTGATCTACGCCGGACGCACTCTGTTTGGGGCTATGCCGCCGAAAGGCCAGGAGCTGGAGGATCATTATTTTGGGGCCATCCGCGAGAGGATCGGCGCGTATATGAACGAGGTGAACCAGGAGCTGTGGAAGCTGGGCGTCACGGCCAAGACCCAGCACAACGAAGTGGCTCCGGCGCAGCATGAGCTGGCTCCGATCTACGATCAGGCGAACCTGGCCGTGGACCACAACCAGATCGTGATGGAGACCCTGAAGAAAGTGGCCGGACGCCATGGCCTGACCTGTCTGCTCCATGAGAAGCCTTTCGCGGGTGTCAACGGTTCCGGCAAGCACAACAACTGGTCCCTGACCTCCAACGACGGCATCAACCTGTTGAATCCCGGTGACACGCCGCATGAGAATATTCAGTTTTTGCTGGTTCTGGGCTGCATCATGAAAGCCATCGATACCCACGCCGATCTGCTGCGTGAATCCGCGTCCGACGTGGGCAACGATCACCGCCTGGGAGCCAACGAGGCCCCGCCCGCGATCATTTCCATCTTCGTCGGCGAGCAGCTGGAGGATGTGATCCATCAGCTCTGCGACACGGGCGCCGCGACCCATTCCAAGAGCGGCGGCAAGCTGTCTACCGGCGTCGCTACGCTGCCGGATCTGGATAAGGACGCTACGGACCGCAACCGCACGTCGCCGTTTGCCTTTACCGGCAACAAGTTCGAGTTCCGTATGGTCGGTTCTTCCGATTCCATCGCGCCCGCCAACGTGGTGCTGAATACCATCGTCGCCGAGGCGTTCAAGGAGGCCGCGGACGAACTGGAGCAGGCGGAAGATTTTGATATGGCCGTCCATGATATGATCAAAAAATTGCTGTCCGAGCATCAGCGCATTATCTTCAACGGCAACGGTTATTCCAGCGAGTGGGTGGAGGAAGCGGAGAAGCGCGGCCTGCCGAATATTCGCTCCATGGTCGACGCGATCCCGAGCCTCGTCACGGACAAAGCGGTGAAGCTGTACGAGACCTTTGGCGTGTTCACGAAAGCGGAGCTGGAGTCCCGCGTGGAGGTGGAGTACGAGGCTTACGCGAAAGCCATCAATATCGAGGCGCGCACAATGATCGATATGGCCGGCAAGCAGATCATCCCGGCGGTCGTCCGTTATACGACGGTCCTGGCGGATTCTCTGAGCAAGGTCAAAGCAGCCTGCCCGGATGCGGATGTGAGCGTCCAGACCGAACTGCTGACCGAGACCTCCGCGCTGCTGTCTGAAATGAAAGCGGCACTGACGGACCTGCAGGAGATCACGGAGCAGAGCTTAAAGATCTCCGACGCCTGCGAGTGCGCCCATGCTTACCATGAGAAAGTGGTTCCGGCGATGGCGGCGCTGCGCGCCCCGGCGGATAAGCTGGAAATGATCGTCGATAAGGAACTGTGGCCGTTCCCGAGCTACGGCGACCTGATCTTTGAGGTATAAGCCGGATCTGCGGTCCTGCGCGGAGGTGCCGAAAACTTTGCCACTGCTAAATCCAGTGGGGGAATGAGATATGTATAGAAAGGCCGCCGGCGGAGAGATCTCTGCCGGCGGCCTTTTCGAACGGTTAAAAAATTTGTCCGCAGAAACCGGACATTTAGTCTTTGGGATAGACCAGGCGGTCTTCGGTCAGATCGTCCATCACTTCCCGAAGAAACCGTCCGGCGCAGTATTTGGCCATATTCAGGTTCATATCCAGATAGTTTCCGCAGTCCCTGGCTTCCGCGCCGGGGACTTTTCCTTCGTAGCCGCAGATGAACTGAAACATTTCCCGGATCAGCGGGACGACGTCCGCGGAATCGTAGTCGCCGGTCAGCAGCAGATAGAAACCGGTGCGGCAGCCCATGGGGCCGAAATAGAGGACACGGTCCTGCCATACGGGGTCGTTGCGCAAAAATGTCGCGCCCAGATGTTCGATGGTGTGGACCTCCGCCGTGTTCATGACCGGTTCAAAATTGGGGCGGGTCATGCGGATGTCGAATGTCGTGATCGTGGCGTCCCCGGCCCGGTCCTTGCGGGATACGTAGATGCCGGGGAGCAGTTTTAGATGGTTGATGGTGAAGCTGGCGATTTTTTCCATGTGGATCGTCCTTTCTGTAGGGGAGATTGTGATGGGTGTACTTGCGGCTTATTAAAAAAGCTTGGTTTTCTGTTTGTGTTAAAAGCGGTTGGCATTAGAGCAGCGTTCATAAAACAGCATAAGATTGTCCTCGGAAAACGGCGTAGTTTGCGAGCGATGCCGTTTTTTCCGTTGTCGAATCGGCAAGCCTCCTTTTGGTATTTCTGCGTGACTCTTGGATTGATCAATATAGTTAAAAAAACGCTGGTACATTAAGATTATGATTTGCTTGCCGTACTAAAAATAAATTGAATGAACTCCGTATTCAATTATAGGCCTAATTGTGAATAAAGTCAATTATAGGCCAAAAGCACAGGTAAAAATAAGCGACGACAAATATCAGGCATTCACAGAGAATAAAACATTTTCAAAAGTTCGGTTTCCGAACGTGCAGCCAGTTATAGATAAATTGCGGAAAGGCTACGACAGCTACCTTGTCCTGTGGACTTCTGCAATCATTTTGTTATTTGGGCGGACTGGGTACAAATTGTACCCGCCCATGAGTGAGAACGGGAAAAAAGAGTTGCAGTTGTTTTGACAATCGCACATTATTTACAAATAATTTAATGTATGACTGTTTGACGCGTCTTGACAATGACACATTATTTCCTTATAATATAATGTGCATTAGTCGAAAGCGAGGTAGCTATGACTGACAAAGAAAAAATCAAAGAGCTATTGGAAGCGTCGCTGGATGGAACAATTACCGCAGAGCAGGTGACTGCCGCAGGGCTGCACCGCAGCATGTTACAAGAGCTTGTAGAGAATGGGGAGCTTTGCCGTTTCGGGCGCGGTCTGTATGTTCGCAGCGACGCATGGGAAGATGATTTTTACCTGTTGCAGCGCAGGTACGGGCGCGGGATATACTCGCATGATACTGCATTATATCTGCTGGGCTATTCTGACCGTACTCCGGCGCAGTACACCATGACATTTCCCAAAGGCTACAATTCGCCGTCACTGAAACAGGAAAGCATCAATATCAGGCGAGTTGTGCCGGAGAACTATTTTTTTGGTGTGATGGAACTGCAATCTCCTTGCGGCAATCCCATTCGTGTCTATGAGCTTGAAAGGACGCTTTGCGACATCCTGCGCGGCAGCGGCAGCGACATTCAGATCGTGGTGGCGGCAATGAAGAAGTACGCTGCTTCCAAAGAAAAAGACATACACAAGCTGATGCAGTACGCAGATCAGCTTCGCGTGAAGCCCAAGATGCTGCGTTATATGGAGGTGCTGTTATGATTACAAAGAATCCGATGCAGCTTAAGGCCTTTATCAAAAAGAAAGCTGTGGAAAAGAACATCTCCGCCCAGCTTGTCATGCAGAACTATATGTTGGAAAGGCTGTTGGAACGAATTGCACTGTCAAAGTACAAACACAATTTCATTCTCAAAGGCGGTTTCCTTATTTCTGCAATCGTCGGTCTGGACACAAGGGCGACAATGGATTTAGATACCACAATCAAAGGCTTTACGCTGACGCATGGATCCATCCGTGAGATCTTCAGAGAAATCTGCGCCGTGGAAATTGCTGATGATGTGAAAATTGAGTTAGTGGACATTTCGGACATCCGCGAGGGTGACGATTATCCGGGTATCCGTGTTGCGCTGAAAGCAAGCTACCCGCCGATCAGTGTACCGTTGACCGTGGATGTGACTACCGGGGATGTTATCACGCCGAGGGAGATGGAATATACCTTTTCTCTGCTGTTTGATGACCGCACAATCAGCATTTTTGCCTATAACCTTGAAACGGTGTTAGCGGAGAAGATCGAAACGGTGCTGTCCCGCAGTATTGCCAATACCCGCCCGAGAGATTTTTACGACATACATATTCTGTACACCCTGCGCGGCACAGAGTGCAATGCAAATACACTGCTGCAGGCACTGGAACGAACAGCGGACAAGCGCGGCAGCCGCAAAGTGCTGGAAGGTTACCCGGACATTATTGCGGAGATCCGCGCCAGCGAACAGCTCCGGGGGTTCTGGAAAAAGTACCAGAGAGATTTTGATTATGCAAAGGATATTTCTTTTGACGATGTCTGCGATACGGTTCAGCGCATTATGGATAACATAATTAGATAAACAGGTGAAGCAGCAAACGAAAAATTCTCTAAAATGCCAGGGGATGTTCCCAAAGCAGGACAGCGCTTATTCTCATTCTCAATAATTACCTCGTCGTTTTTGTCAAGCAAAAAGGTGGATATTGTTCTTTTTAAGATCAATGTTTTTCCGTCCTCAGAAATACTGCCGATATACAGCATTATCATCGATCTTCAAATTAGGAGCTTCTTCGCTTGATATAATATTTGAGATTATCTGGAATTTTTTTCAAAGGTTTTATACGTTCGCTTTTTAAAATGGGCTTCTATTACGTAACGAGCAAAGAGAAAGCCGGGTAAAAAATAATCGCTTTCCACTCGTCTTTCTCTGCACTCTGTACAGCAACTATCTTACCCCGTTTCACGCGTCCGCTGTCAGGTCCTCGGCCGCGACGATGCAGGTTCTGGCGTTTTCGGTCAGCGGGTCGCGGCGCTCATAGTCGAACAGGACGATCTTTCCCAGATGTTCAAACCGTTCCAGATGGGTCATGCGGCGGAGCTGCCCGGGGCCGGCGGGGCTGCGGTCCGGCAGGAGACCGGAGAGGTATTTGTGCCGCGCGGCCTCTTTTTCATAAAAACAGGTCAGTTCGTCTTTGCTCAGCGTGTATTCTCCGGCAAAAGCAGGGCGGCTCTTGGCGTTTTCGCGCAGATAATAATCGCAGATCAGGAGTTCGCGGAACGTCTGCAGGCGGTGGGAGACGGCCGGGCTTTCTGGTGTTGGGCAGGCGGCGGGAGAGGCGGCGTTTTCCGGTGCGCTCCCGCACAGCGTCTCCGTGATAAAGCCCAGCATCAGTTCGTACCGGGCGGCCCGTGCCTGGCTCGCGCCCTCCGGGACCCGGCGGCTGCAATATTCGGAAAGGGCCAGGTACAGCGAGAACGCAGAATCAAATTCACGTTCCAGTTCCGCCAGGGTGCGGGTAAACTGGCCGCTGTTATAGTAGGTTTCGACCATTTCTTCGACACCTTTTAAGAGCAGGATGTCGTCGAACCGGAGCCAGCGGGTAGCCAGCACCTCATAGGGCGGCGTGCTTTGGCAGAGCAGGCCGTATTCCTGGCGGTGTTCCTCCATATAAGAGCCTTTCAGCACTTTCAGAAATCCCAGCTGGAGCTGCTGCGGCTTCAGGGCATATACGTCGTCAAAGGAACGCCGGAAGCTGGCCAGGTCTTCGTAGGGCAGCCCGGCGATCAGATCCAGATGCTGGTGGATGTTCCCGTTTTGGGCGATCGCGCGGACGATTTCGGCCAACCGCGGAAAATCCATTGTCCGGTGAATGGCCCGGATCGTTTCCGGGCGGGTGGACTGGACGCCGATCTCTAACTGCACCAGACCGGGCCGCATGGACTGCAGCAGGGCGATCTCTTCCTCATTTAAAAGGTCGGCAGACAGTTCGAAGTGGAAGTTGGTGACGCCCTGGTCGTTTTCGATGATAAACCGCCAGATCTCCATGGCGTGCCGGTGGAGGCAGTTGAACGTCCGGTCCACGAATTTGACCTGAGGGACCCGGTGATCGATAAAGAATTTCAGTTCTTTCTTTACCAGACCGATGTCCCGGAAGCGGAGATGTTTGTCTACGGAGGACAGACAATAACTGCAGGAGAACGGGCAGCCGCGGCTGCTTTCATAATAAATGATCTTGTGTTCAAGGTCGTCCATGTCCCGGTACACGAACGGGAGGCGGTTCATGTCCATAACCGGCCGCCAGGGGTTTTCTGTGATCCGGCCGCCGCTTCCGCGCCATGTGATGCCGGCGATGGAGGCGAATACGGAATCCGGGATGGACGGGGGCCGGTTCTCCGCGGCGGATGGCTCCGTCTCGTCCGCGGCGCGGATATATGCGGAAACCAGCTCCGCGAATGTTTCTTCGCCCTCTCCTTTCATCACGCCGGATAATTCAGGCATTTCTTCCAGCTGCTTTGCCGCGTCGTAGGATACCTCCGGTCCGCCCAGCCAGATGGCGGTCCAGGGCAGCACTTTGCCCAGATCGCGCACCAGTTCCCGCACATAGCGGATGTTCCAGATATAGCAGGAAAAGCAGAGGATATCCGGACGGCGGCGGTAGATATCCCGCAGGATCGAGTCCATGGGCTGGTTGATCGTGTATTCGGCCAGATCGATCTGCACCGGCTGCGCGTTCCTGGCCGCCGCGGCCGCGGGGCAGGGGACGTTTTCTGTGTCGGGATGAGCCGGACCGGATCGTTCCGCGGAGGGAAGCGTGGTTCCGGCCGGGTGAGGAGCGTTCATCTGGGAACACGGGGACGAAACGGCCGTGCGAGGAGCGTTCGTCTGGGAGCACAGGGGTGAACCGACCGCGCGAGGAGCGTTCGTCTGGGGGCACGGGGACGAAACGGCCGTGCGAGGAGCGTTCGTCTGGGAGCACGGAGATGAAACGGCTTCCGCCGCGGGGACAGAAGCGCGGGAAACCGTTTCCGAAGCGGGCTGCCCTGGCGCCGCTTTCCGGGCCAGGGATTCCATGGCGTACGACCGGAGGCTCCGTACCGCCAGGTTGGAGTGGATGTATTTTGCATTGATGGCGATTAACAGTATATTCATAGTTGTTCTTTTCATTGCGCCGCCGTGTCTGGCGGGATGTATCTGACGGATGGCAGCTCTGACAGGGAACCGTCCGCTTTCGCACGGAGTTCCATTTTTGGCGACCGGACCGGCCGGACGGGTTCTTTCAATAAAAACCATTATAGCAGGCGGGCGGCGGGAAATCTACCGTTGTTTGGGCCGGAACTGCGAAATCTTTTATGAAATGCGCCCTTTTTCCGGTGAGACGGCAAAGCCCGCAAAATCCACCGGCGCATACCGGGGCGCGCTCATTCTTTTTATTTCCCCGCATACATATGAAAGGAAAGAAATTTGGGGCGTCCGGAATGAAGGAATGGTATCGCTGCGGGACGGCGGAGGTTTTAAAGGAACTGGGGACGACGGCCGGAGGGCTGGATAGCAGTCAGGTGCGGGAGCGCCGGGCACGGTACGGAGAGAACCGCCTGCGGGAGTCGGGTCGGAAACCGGCGTGGAAAATATTTCTGGGACAGTTCCAGGATCTGCTGGTGATGATCCTGATCGGCGCTGCCGTCATCTCCATGCTGACGGACAACGTGGAGAGCGCGGTCGTCATTTTTGCTGTTTTGCTGCTGAACGCGGCGCTTGGCACGGTGCAGCATGAGAAAGCAGAGAGATCCCTGGAGAGCCTGCGGGCCTTGTCGGCGCCGTCGGTCAGGGTGCTGCGGGACGGAAAGCGTCAGGAGATCCCGTCGGCCGAAGTGGTGCCGGGGGACATCCTGTACTTGGAAGCGGGCGATATGGTAGTGGCCGACGGGCGCGTCCTGGAGAGCGTGTCCCTGCAGGTCAACGAAAGCTCGTTGACCGGGGAGTCCGGGGCCGTGGAAAAATCGCCGCTTCCGCTGCGGAAAGAAACGGAGCTGGCGGAGCGCAGCAATATGGTCTACTCCGGGTCGCTGGTGACGGCGGGCGTCGGGACGGTGGTGGCGACGGCCACAGGGATGAATACGGAGATCGGCGCGATCGCGGCCATGATGGACCGCGCGCGGGAGAAAAAGACGCCGCTGCAGGTCAGCCTCGACCAGTTCAGCAGCCGGCTAGCGGCGGCGATCCTGCTGGTCTGTCTTGCAGTGTTCTTTCTAAGTATTTACCGGAATATGCCGGTGCTGGATTCGCTGCTTTTCGCGGTGGCGCTGGCGGTGGCGGCGATCCCGGAGGCGCTGGGCTCCATCGTTACGATCGTGCAGGCCATGGGCACCCAGAAAATGGCGAAAGAGCAGGCGATCATTAAGGATCTGAAAGCGGTGGAGAGCCTGGGCTGCGTGTCGGTGATCTGCACGGATAAGACGGGGACTCTGACACAGAACCGTATGACGGTGGAATGTGCGGTGTTGGGCGGGGAGATCCTCACGGTCCCGGAGCTGCGGCCGGATGATTCGTTCCAGCGATTTTTTCTGGAGGCCGGCGTTCTGGCAAACGACGCGGAGCTCTCCGGGACAAACGGCGGGGAGGAAGCCCGCGGGCTCGGCGACGCTACGGAACTGGCGCTTTTGGAGGCGGCGCAGTCCCGCGGCCTGTCCGTGCAGAGCGTCCGCGGCCGGTTTCCGCGGCTGGGCGAGTACCCGTTTGATTCCGGCCGGAAAAGGATGAGCACGGTACACCGCTATGGCCGGGATAGGGTATTGTTTTGTAAAGGCGCTCCGGACGTGCTGCTGGAACGGTGCGCGTACATAGCGGATCTGAGTGGGACGGAGAGAGTTGAGAGATTTGGACAGGGCTCCGCACGTATCCGTGACACAGGGAACCCTACGGGCAAGAGCGTGTATGGGACGGGACTGCAAAGCGGCGCTTCTGTTTGTGGCATAAAGAGCGGCGCGGGAGAGGGAATACCGCAGAAGATCACGACTGCCCGCAATACATTCCGCGATACGTTCCGGGATGCGGCCTGGGATATGCGGGCGGTGAGGCCGCTTTCTTCCGCGGACCGGCGTCTCCTGGCGGAGCGGAATGACGAATGTTCCCGGCGCGGCCTGCGGGTGCTGGGACTGGCCTACAAAGTTCTGGACGGGGAAGAACCGCCGGTTTCTCATGGAAAAAACGCCGCGGAGGACCTTGAGCGGAACATGGTTTTTCTGGGTATGACGGCGATGATGGATCCGCCCAGACCGGAGAGCGCCCAGGCGGTGGAAGACGCGAAACGCGCGGGGATCTGCCCGGTCATGATCACCGGCGATCACAAGGTAACGGCGGAAGCGATCGCCAGACAGATCGGGATCCTGGAGCCGGAAAATGATGCGCGCGCCGCGGTCGTCACCGGCGGGGAGCTGGACGCGTGGAGCGACGGGGAGCTGAACCGCCGCCTGGAAAATATCCGGGTCTATGCGCGGGCGACGCCGGAACATAAGCTGCGGATCGTCCGGGCCTGGCAGCGCCGCGGCCGTATCGTCGCCATGACCGGCGACGGAGTCAATGACGCTCCGGCACTGAAGCAGGCGGATATCGGCGTCGCTATGGGCAAAAATGGGACCGAGGTATCCAAAGACGCGGCGGATATGATCCTGGCGGACGATCATTTCGCGACGATCCTGAAAGCGGTCGCCAACGGCCGCAACGTCTACCGCAATATCCTGGGAGCGATCCAGTTCCTCCTTTCCGGCAATATGGCGGGGATCCTGTGCGTGCTCTATACGACTCTGCTGGCTCTGCCGCTGCCGTTTGCGCCGGTACATCTGCTTTTTATCAATCTGCTGACCGACTCTTTGCCGGCCATCGCCATCGGGATGGAGCAGCCGGAGCGCGGACTTTTGGAACAGCCGCCCCGGGATCCGAAGCGGGGGATCCTGACGCCGCGGTTCATATGGGTCTTGCTGGTGCAGGGAGGCCTGATCGCGGCTTGTACGCTCTGCGCTTATTACGCGGGGCTTTCGGGAGGAATGTCGGGCGGAGATCTGAGCTGTTTCTGGGCGGATCTGGCGCAATGGAGCCGGTCCTGGTTCCGGCAAAGCGGCGGGCTCCTGCACCGGATCTCTGCGGAACAGGGCGCGATGGCCGGGCGCTCCGGGACGGCCAGTACCATGGCGTTTGCCACGCTCACTCTGGCGCGGCTGTTCCATGGATTTAACTGCCGCAGCAGACGGTCGCTTTTGCGGCTGGGACTGTTCAGCAATCCTTACGTCGTATTGGCGTTTGCGGCGGGCGCGGTTCTGCTGGCGGCGGTCCTTTTTGTGCCGGGATTGCAGAACGTATTCGCCGCGGCGGATCTGACACAGGAGCAGCTGGCCTGCATCGTGCTTTTCGCTTTCTTCCCGACGCTGACGATCCAGTGTCTGAAAACGGCGCGGGAGGCGCTGCGGTATGCGCGGCGCGCGGCCGGGAAGAAACGCTGAAAGAAAATCCGTCCGTATCGTCCATTCTGCTGTTTTTGCCATGCAGCAGCTGCAAGGCGAAATGACGGGACGTCCTTTTCTGATGTTCCTTTTCAAGGAGTGCGATCGTATATTCATATGCTATTTAGCATATTTGATCCTTTCATAGCGGCAGTCATTAGGACGTTCATCAACATCATTTATAACGCTGAAAAACTAAATTGTAGGGAACAGAAACAATCCGTTTGCCGGAGCGGCGAATGGAAATTTACAGCGCTTTCTTTGGGCAATTTTTCACACATTCCAGACAGAGGATACATTCCGTTCCGTTTGCCCTCTTTCTGGAATTATCCGTTATATCTACGTCCATAGGACACACACGCTTACACTTTCCGCAGGAGATACACTTGTTTTTGTCGCATGTTATCCGCAGCAAGGAATAGTAACTCATAGGTTTCAGAAACACTGTGACAGGACAGATGTATTTGCAAAAAGCGCGGTTGTCCTGAAAATAAAACGCGAGCGCGATGCCAACGGCGTAGTAGAGCAGATTCCCGATGACGAATGACCAGAACATGATCCGTTCCATATTGCCTGCATGTGCCAGAAACAGAGCCGATACGAAAACAAGTGACAGCGCAAATGTGATATAACGTATCCAGCCCAGCTTTTTTCGGGGCTGTTTTGGCTGCTTATAAGGCAGAAAGTCCAGCACCATAGCGGTCCAGCAGGCATAACCGCACCAGCCCCGCCCAAACAGCAGCGGGCCAAATATTTTCGCTACGGCGTAATGTATCGTCGCCGCCTCAAAAACACCCGTAAAAAGGTAGTACCAAAACCCCTCTATCTGCATATTCTCTCTGCATATCAGGCCGAGATAAACCAGCATATAGCATCCGACCAGCAGTTGTGTCACCCGACGGGCGTACTTATATTTGCGTATGTACAGAGAGATCCCCAAAGCAATCGAGACGCCAATATAGCTGAAATTGAGCAGATAAAACAAGTTATTTTTTGTTAGCCAGAGTAAAACGGCTATTGTTTCAAATATTGCCAGCATGGCCGCTGGCAGAATATATTTTTTCATATTTTACGCGTTTATAACTCCCGATTGGCTATTTAATAGTTAACAGTATATCACTCAAATGTGAAGAAATCTACGGTATTTTAAAACGGTTCATTAAATGATTCCCGGTCCATGTCGAATGGAAAATAAGTAAAAAGCAAATTGCCTTAAGCGCTCTCTGTTTGTGAATTCGGAATGATATTACCTTAAATTCCGGAAATTCTATTGATATTATTCCGATAATGTATTATACTATAACCAAGTTTATAAATAGGCGGTGATACTTTGGAATATATGAAAGTGACACAAGCAGCACAATTGTGGGGAATTTCTGATCGCCGCGTCCGCATTTTGTGCCAGCAGGGAAAGATCGAGGGGGTTATTCAAAATGGGCGGTCCTATCTTATTCCTGTGGATGCGGTAAAACCAGCTGACGGCCGTAGGATGAGGCATAAAGAAGTTTCGGAACAATATCTTGCTTTCTTCTCTCGCATTGACGCTTTAAAGGAACAATTGGATAAGCGCCGTCCTTTGACTGCCGGAGAACTCAAGCGGCTGCAAGATGAATTTCTTGTGGAATATACCTATAATTCTAATGCGATTGAGGGCAATACCCTGACCTTGCAGGAAACGGCCCTTGTGCTGGAAGGTCTTACAATAGACCAAAAGCCCCTCAAAGATCATCTGGAAGCGGTCGGTCATAAGGATGCTTTCTTGTATGTGCAGGAAATGGTGCGTGATAAAGTTTCCTTCTCAGAGGCCATCATTAAACAGATTCACACTCTGGTGCTCATGGACAGGCCAGAGGATCGTGGTATCTATCGCCGGATTCCTGTGCGAATTATGGGGGCTTATCATACGCCGCCGGACCCAATCATGGTTCCAGAATTGATGGAAAAGCTGGTCAAAGAATTTGAGACCAGTAAACTGCACCCGATTGAAAGAGCGGCGCTGTTCCACCTAAAGTTTGAGGGTGTTCACCCGTTTGTTGACGGCAACGGCCGCACAGGACGGTTAATTCTAAATCTGTTCCTGATGCAAACTGGATACCCGCCTGTCAATGTGAAATTCGCGGATCGGAAGCGATACTATGATGCGTTTGATAGCTATTACAAAGACAGCGACGCAAGTGCAATGGTGGAAATGGTAGCGGAATATGTAGAAGAACGATTATTGGCATATAATGCTCTATAAGTGGAAGGAATATATGAGTATAATTCAAATAGAGAATAAATTCCTGCAGAGCAGTCAAAAAAAGAGACAGTCCGGAACATATGGATTGCCTCTTTTTCTTGATTGTCCTAAATTGACAGGTATCTGTGCGGAATGTATGAATATACATGGCGGTCTGGCGGCCGGCAGCAAGGACCTTTCTTCTTGAAAAGGAGTTTCAGACCTGCCGGAGAAAAATCACCCGCACAGCAGACGCTCCGTCAGGGGTTAATATATTTGCCCGAAACATAAAATACGCCATCCGTCAACGGCCGGTCCGGCGACGGCTGTTTCAAAACGCCTCTGCGTATCAATTCATCCGTTACATAACCGACGATCTGGAAGAGATACATGGAGACCCATGGGTTAATTTGGGATCCCAAACGTTTTGGTACAAATTTTGAAAAGCTGTTCCGTACCGAAACGATCCATTCCGACAGCGCGTTTTCAAGCGCTTCGTCCTCGATGTGAAACAGGGAAATGAATTCGGCGAATTGTTCTTCGGTAAAGCAGGCGAAATTCAGCCGGTACCCGGGTCCGTCTTTTACAATAAGACCTTTTTGGATCAGGCCTGCGGCTTCTTCCTCCGATAACGACGTAGTTTTTACAATACCGTCGGGATTCTCCGGGAGAATATCGTTTGCGCACAGCCAGCGCGTCCCTCCATTGTGATAAATTTCACTGTCAAAGTATTTGGCGACCCAATAATAATAGATATGTCCCGGGATCCTGCCTTTGCTTCCGCTATCGCCGCCCGCTACATTGCAGCCCGTATTGTATTCCGCGGGCAATTCTCTTTTGTCAATGGTTTCTTCTACGGTAAACCAGCCGTATCCGCCGTCTTTGCGGGGCGGGAACGCGCCGTTGGGCATTTGCAGACGATTCGTTTTCAGTGTCCCGATCTTTTTCCTTAAAACGTAAGGTACAATAAAATGTCCCAGGCGCTCCATGCCGAAATCGTGGCCATAGAAGTTCAAACGGTTTACGGCGTCCGCCGCGTTCCTGAATGACCGCTCAAACTGATCCGCGATCCCTTTTACCATCGATTCGGAAGCGGTTTCTACTATTTTTCTGTCCTCTAACCGAAAGACGATAAAATTCGCCGCATATTTATTCCCGATCTTGCATATGGCCTCCCCGTATTCCAAACGCGGAATTTCATCCTCGATATACATGACGGGAATTCCGGTAAGGACGCTGATCTCCTCCACGGTCTGCGGCGTTTCGTATGCCGCTTTGCAGATCGCGCGGGCGAGCTGCGTATGCAGGTAGCGGTCGGAGTTCATAGAACCGCTGCAGGTAACGGTATTCCAGTTGATCCTCTTATAAATTTTTTCCATTTGTTCTGTTCCTATCCTCTCTTTGATTTTTTGACGCCCTGCGTTCAGGCGCCATTTGACAGTCGTTTCCGTGAGCGCGTATTTTTCGGCAAGCGCCTTGACCGGCATTTCGCCAATGTAATGGTCGACAAAAATATCCCGGTACATTTCGGAAAGCGTATGCAGATACCGGAAAACCGTTTCAAAACTGCGCTCCGTACTTTCCCGGTCGATCCCTGTGTAGTCGTCGTACACCGGATGCAGATCCGCGTACTCTTCCGATAAAACCACGCGCTCTTTCTTTTGTTTCTCGATAAATCGCGCGTAGCGGTTATGCGCGATTCGCCAGACCCATGCGTCAAACGATTGAATTTCGTATTTTCGCATACCGTCAAGAACATGGCAGAGGATTTCGCTTGTCAGATCCTCCGCGTCATAACGGCTGTGGAGCCGGCTGCGGCAAAAGCGAAAGATCGGTTCTACATAGGGGATAATTTTGTCCTGATCCAAGGGCTTCGTCCCTCCTTTCAAACGGTTTGCAATCATGATTACGCTTATTTAGTGTCTTAAAATCAGATCGGATAGGTCTTTTCACAGGAATATTTTTATAATAGCTTGGGCGCCGCTCCATTACAGTCCGTTTGCCAAATGAAGCTGTCCCGCGTCCATGGTGAATACTGCCGCATATTGTTTCACAGTCTCGGGAGCGAGGCGGTGAGTGACGCTGATACAGGTAACATTTTCCAGAGACAAAATGCTGCGCTCCACCGCGTTTGCGGTCTGCTCATCCAAGGCGGAGGTCGCCTCGTCCATCAGCAGTACGTCCTTACCGCTTAACAGGGCTCTGGCAATGGCGATCCGCTGGCATTCGCCGCCTGAAAAGTTGCTTCCGTTTTCTTCGGCCAGGGTATCGAGCCCTTGGGGCAGCGAGGCGATCAGCTCCGTCAGCCCCGCTTGGCTGACAGCCTCCAGGATCTCCTGTTCCGGATACGGCTTCCACATCGTAAGGTTATTGCGGATGCTGTCCTTAAAAAGGAACGTATTTTGATGGATCATGGCAACGCCGTCAGGAAGAGCCTCGTTTCCATCGGTGCAGATCCTGCCGTCAAATGGAGGATAGTACCCTGCGAGAAGCTTGATCAGAGTGCTTTTCCCGCTTCCGCTTTTCCCGATGACCGCATATTTTTTCCCTTTTTCGAACGCAGCCGACACATTTTTCAGGATCACTCTGTCCCCGTATCGAAAACTTATGTTTCTAAGGGAAATGCGTTCTTTCATCGGGCGCATCGCGCTTTTTTCAGAGACTTTCGGATTGGAAAAATCGTGCAGCGTTTCGAGCACGGGTCTTGCGGATCTTAGTTCGCTGATTCTTGCCGACAGCTCAAAGGCGGGGGAAATCACCTGGCCGGTAAGCTGCGTGACCGCCACGATACTGCCGATCGTGATGTATCCTTTGACTGCGAAAAACCCGGCCAGGCCCATCACCCCAAACTGCACCGCGATCGACGCGAAATTCGTCAGGCCGTACAATTTAGCCATCCGCGATGACAGATGCTCCTTGCTGCTCTCCAAAGTCTTGGCGCTTGCCGAAAACTGGGAAAACATCTCCCCGGAGGCATCGTAGGTCTTTATCACTTCAAAACCATTCAGCAGGTCGCTGACTTTCTCATTATAAGCGGTCGTCGATTCCAGGACCGTTTCCTGGGAATTTTCCAGCGCCTTTGTGAAAAGACCCGGCAGCAGGCCCGGGATCGCCATAGCCGCGATGGAGATCACCGCGATCACCGGATCCATCCAGATAAGCACGATGACGGCGAAGACGATGCTGATCATAGAGTCCAGCAGAGAAATGCGGTTTTGCAGGACTTTTTCCTCGATAATGGAGAAGTTTTGATTGAATGCTGTGAGATAGGACGCGCTGCCCGTATTTTCATATTCGGCAATGCCTGTCTCAAGCGTGCCGTTCGCCAAAGCGTTCCGCATTTGAAGCAGAGACTTCCGAATAAAGTAAGCTTTATAGCGCCCGTATAAATAGATGAGCAGTCCCGTGCAGACGGCATACAGAACGCTGACGATCAGGACATTTCGCAGATTGTCGGCGTTTTGGCTGACAATGGACGTCTCCGCGGCATCGATCAAAGCGTTCAATAAGATTGCTATGCCCACGGACGCCGCGCTTGCAAGAAGCTGTAAAACAAACAGCGGGATATATTCCCATTTTAGTTTCTTCATAACGATTCCTCCTCGATGGATCTTGATTGGATAGGCGGTGCGGCTCCGTTATGTCAGATACTCAGGAACGGGTTTCTTTCCGAAGCGGAAAACAATCATGCCGCATCCCCTCCTTTTTGCTTCCTAATGGGAAGTATAGCGGAAAAATGCGGCATTTCCATATCGCTCTATGTATAATTTCAACTTACGTCATTTGATAAGTTTTATACTTCTTCAATTAAAAATGGAGATCAGGCTTTCGCGGTGCTCCTTTTCGCGCCATTCGGCGTCCTCGTTTAGCGGAAAGTTCGTATGATCCAGATATTCCTGCGCCAGGTCTGCCATCCGGGATTTTCCGATCAGCCTCATATAAGGGATAAGAGCTTCCATGCGTGCGCGGCTCTCCTCGGATTTCCCCATATTGTCCAAGATCTGCGCGATGCCGAATTCGATTTCCGGAAGCATAAACTGTTCTGTCCCCCGTATGCTGAGTTCCTCTGCCTTTTTCGCGTAGAGAAGCGCCTCCTCACAGCGATTTTCCGCCAGCAGATACTGGCTCAAATTATGCGCGAGATTGATATGAAAAACATTAAATTCGGAAAGACGGCTTTGATTTCGGTCCAGCGCAAACAAGACCTCTTCGCCCAGGCGAATGGCTTCTATATCTTTCCCCGCCACATATTTGGCTTCCGTCAGCATGACAAGAAGATTGGCCTCCGTGGGGGAAAACAGCTCTCTGCGGCAGTCGCTCAGATCGATGTTGGGTTTGGTCAGGCGCAAGGCGTGTTCCAATTCCGTTTCTATGGTTTCGCCGGCCGCGCCCTCTTTCATATGGATCGCCGCAAAAAGCATTTTTGTATATTGAAGACTGGCGGGGTCCATCTTTTTCGCGGAAAGTTCCTGCAAAGCCGTTTTAGCCGATGCGAGATCGCCGGATGAGACCTGTGCGCTGATCTCATCCAAGGAACGGCGCAGGGACGCCTGCTGTTCATTTTCATAATAGACATTGCAGAGCTGATACGTCCCCGTGCCAAGCCGCTCCAGAATTTTTTCCAGGACCTTGCTCGACGGCATCTGGTTCCCGTTTTCAATGCGCGAGATCGATATGGGAGAGCAAATACCGTCTGCAAGCGCTTCCTGCGTCATCCCCGCTTTTTTCCGTAAATTGTAAATGATCTCTCCTAAAGTATTGGTTCCCATGAAAATAATGTCGTCCTTTCCGGGCAGCCTGCGGCACGATCCTTTACATGCCGGAGCCGTCGATCGCAATCTGGCAGACTTTTCCTGCCTCTCGCTTATTATATACCGGAATAGCGAAGAAATCCATTATTTGTTAAGGCGGTTTTTATTCGGGAGCGCTCCCAGTCATGGAAGCAGTTTCTCCGAAAAAGGAGTTATCATCGATGCTCCCTGAAATTTTCTTATGAAACAAGTTGATAAATGCCCTCATTTCGTCTATAATAATATTAAATATTAAATCAGCCGGGAGGAGCGCTGTGTTGTGTATATCGATAGACACGCTGAAAAAACCGTGCAGGAACTGGCGCGGATGTTTGGGGCGGTGCTTGTCGCCGGGCCGAGGCAGGTCGGCAAGACCACTATGCTGGAAAGACTGACCGGCGGAATGAATTACGCCACACTGGACGATCCCTTGCTCCGGACAAGCGCCGAGGAGGAGAGCGGGACCTTTTTTAAGGATAATCCGCCGCCTGTGTTTGTGGATGAAATTCAAAAAGCGCCGGTTTTATTTGAACAGATCAAAATGTTTCTCGACCGGGAGCGGAAAAAAGGGCAGTTTTTTCTGTGCGGTTCCCAGCAGTTTAGAATGATGAAGGGAGTCAGCGAATCCCTTGCCGGGCGCATCGGACTCGTCACACTGCTTGGGTTCTCCCTGCGCGAGTCCCACGGGATTTCGTTCGATGTTCCGTTCCTGCCCACAGAGGATTATTTTTCACAGCGAAAACAGCATACCGCGGATATTTCCTACGATGAGGTATGGAATACGATTCAACGGGGGTCTATGCCTGAGCTGCATGAAAATCCTGATTTCAGCTGGCAGATGTTTTACGGCGCATATGTGCGTACCTATATCGACCATGATGTGCGGGAACAGTCGGAGATCGGGGATACCGTAAAATTTACAAAATTCATGGTAGCGGCAGCGGCTTCCACGGGACAGCTCCTGAATCTGTCGTCTCTGGCGAGGGATGTCGGCGTCAGTCAGCCCACCGCTGAACGGTGGCTTTCGATCCTCTCAGCGTCCAACCTTGTATATCTGCTTCCACCCTATTCTAATAATATCACAAAGAGAGCGATCAAAACGCCGAAGCTGTATTTTCTTGACACGGGACTGGCCGCCTATCTGACCAGATGGAACACGCCGGACGTCCTGAAAAACGGCGCGATGGCGGGAGCGTTTTTTGAAAGCTTTGTATTGTCTGAGATCGTAAAGAGTTACTACAACCGGGGAATTTTGGAGCTCCCGCTGTATTTCTACCGCGACAAGGATGGGAATGAGATCGATCTGCTGATGGAAGAAAACGGTATTCTGTATCCAATCGAAATGAAAAAGCACGCCGATCCGCGAAAAAAGGATATGGAAGCGTTCGCTCTGCTGGATAGGATTCCGGGCGTCAAGCGCGGTCCGGGCGGAGTGGTCTGCCTGTACGATAAGCTCATAACTTTGCGGGGAGAGGATAAAGTAATTCCTGTGAATCTCCTGTAGTCATAAAAAATGCGGAACGTCCGGACGGAAAAGCCTGGAAGCGGAATGCCGGGACGGAAGAGCCTGATCACCTCACCGTACCGTCCTCCATTGTTATGATCCGGTCGTACTGCTGCGTAAGCCCGTCCCGGATCCGGTGGGTTACGGTCAGAAGCGTCAAATCCTTCCTATCCAAAAGCTCCTGCTCGATCTCGTTGGCGGCGGCTACATCGATCGCCGAAACACCCTCATCCAAAACCAGCACGTTCACATCGCGGATCAGCGCCCTCGCAAGCGCTATGCGCTGGCGTTCTCCGCCGGACAGTTTCGAGCCGTTTTCACCGCAGTCTCCGTCCAGCCCGCCCGGGATATTGCTTAGAAAGCGCTCAACGCCCGAGAGCCGGACCGCGCGTGCAAGAGCCTCCTCCGTAAAGTTTTCTCCCAGGCAAATGTTGAACCTCAGCGTATCGTTAAAGATGAATGTGTTCTGATGAATGACGGTGACCAGCTTCCGGAGCCCCTCCGGATCGATATCGTGAAGCTCCGCGCCGTCATAGCAAATAGCGCCCCGGTAGTCCGCGTAACTGCCGGTTAGGAGCCGGATCAGCGTGGATTTTCCGCAGCCGCTCTGACCGGTCAGCGCTACCTTTTCGTTCTTGCGGATCGTCATGCTGAGATTTTCAATGACCGGGACCTCTTCCTTATACCGGAACGACAGACCGCGAATCTCTAAAGCGTTTTCAAGACGCGCGGGCGCGGTGCCGGTAAATTCGTTCCGGTTGTCGTCGATGATGTCCAGCAGCAGCCTGCTGTTCTTCCGGTTCCCCAAAAGAAGCGGCAGCATCTCGGCGTATATCGTGAGGCAGCTGCTGAAAAAGCCGAGCAGCGTGATAAACAGCACCAGCGTCCCGACGGTGATCTCTCCCCGCACGGCCATGGTGCCGGCCGCAAAAAATGTGACGACCCACGCCAGCCAGTCCATGAATTGCCCGGTATTTTCAAGCTCCGCGACGGCGACGCCCATCTTTTTATCCAGACGCGCCACGTCTGCGCTGGCCTTTATGAACCGGCTGCGCAGATGGGGGGAGACTCCGTAAGAGGCGATGACCTCATGGCCGCCGAGGGACTCCTTGAGCTGAACGCTCATGGCGGCGCTGAGCTCCCTCTGCTCAGTCAGCAGTTTGGCGAACGTTTGATTGAACAAAAGCGGCAGGATCATCGAAAGGCCGCCGCAAAGGACGGACAGGACCGCCAGAAGCGGACTGTACCAGATCATGATCCCCAGCACGGCGAGAGCAGAGACGCCGTAGCTGATGAGAAAAAATACCGGTCTCGTCAGGTTTTGGACCACGGTTCCGACGGCGCTGTCTACGTAAGACATATAGACCGCCGTGTCTTTTTCCGCAAAACGGGCTGCGCTCCGTTTCATAATGCCGTCATAAAGGTCGTTCCGCAAATTCTCCCAAAACACGGCGGTGAACCATTTTTCGGCGATGCCGTTCAGAAAATAGCCCATCGCGATCGCCAGGACTCCTATGCTCGCGATCCATAAAAAGCGCAGAAAGCCGGAAATATTTCCCGATACGATGAGGTCGATCAGCCTCTGCTCCAAAACCGCGGACAAGGGCGTCAAAAGCTGGGTCAGGATTCTCAGCAGAAGCGCCGCGGAGGCCAGTACCATGTGTTTTTTAAAATAGCGAAGCATTTATTTCCCTCCCTTGCCGAGGTTCCTTTTATCGGTGAGGATCCAGATGCCATCCGTCTGCCCGGCCGTAAAATGCGCCGCCGCCAGGATCGGCATGATGGTCCGGTTCATTTTGACGGCGTAGGCCATGGTGGTTCCGTCCTCTGTTTCAAGCATCAGATCCTCCGCAAGCTGGTGTTCGGCGAGCTTCTGCAGAATCTCTTCCGCCTCGCTCTGTGCGATACCGGAGAGCTTCGCCAGCACGCCGGCGGTGCGGTGCCTGGGTGCCTCGCGGTACAGCGTTATAAGCATCGTCAGCGCGTGGGGCGATGACAGCAGGCCGAACAGTCCTGCCGCATCCTCGCCGGGAGAGAGGAGACCGGCGAGATCGCTCTGCCCGCCCCACGCGGCGGATAAAAACGACTGCCCCTCGGACAAGATCGCCGCGATAAACCTTTCTTTGGTGATCAGGACCATTTCCCCTGGGCCCTCCTGAACGCTGTTAAAGTCCATAATGCCTGCCACTTTGTCCAGGCACCCGTAAAGCGCCATCTCGCGCATGAGCGAAACGATCCGCTCCATAAGCTTTTCTTCCGGCAGGGAAGCAAGGTAATTCCTTATAGCCTCCCCTATGTCCTCCCGCCGAGCCTCGGTTCTTCCAAACAGCGCGTCCACCGTGACGCCCAAAACATCGGACAATGCTGGCAACAGCGAGATATCCGGCGTCCCTCCGCTCTCCCACTGAGAGACTGCGGAGCTGCTGACGCCGATCGCCTCGCCCAGCTCTTTTTGCGTAAGCCCCTTTTCTTTTCTGAATTTTAATATCTGCTCGCCAACGATCGAATAACTCATGATTCGCCCTCCTTTAAACTGTGCTTCTATTATAGTACAAGCGCCGCTTGATCACAATGAGCGCGCTCTAAAGTGAAGTTAAGCGGCGCTTCAGAAAATTTATCCCTGGTTACCGAATCGTTTAGATTTTATTTAGGAGTATGTGGTATTGTATAATTGAAAAAGGCCGTGTGGTTGGCGGCGAAGAGTGGATTTCAGGAGGCACGGGATGTTTCATATACTTGTGGTGGACGACGATAAAAATACCCGCAGGCTGATGCGGGCGGTGCTGGAATCGGACGGTTATACGGTTTTTACGGCGGAAAACGGCGAGGAAGCGCTGGAAGTGATGGACAGGGAGCATATTGATCTGGCGGTGCTGGATATCATGATGCCGGTGATGGACGGATATGAATTTACGAAGACCCTGCGGGAGTCGAATAACGACCTGCCGGTGCTCATGGTCACGGCCAAGCAGCTGCCGGACGACCGCTATACGGCCTTTCTCGCGGGAACCGACGATTATATGACCAAGCCCATTGATAAAAAGGAAATGCTTCTGCGTATCCGGGCGCTTCTCCGCCGCTCCCGGATCGCCAGCGAGCATAAGATCGAGATCGGGGACGTGGTGCTGAATTACGACGATTATACGGTGACAAAAAATAACCGGACTCAGGAACTCCCTCAGAAAGAGTTTTTGCTGCTGTATAAGCTGCTGTCCTATCCCGGGAAAACCTTTACCCGGATCCAGCTGATGGACGAGATCTGGGGCGCGGACAGCGATACAGGCTGGGAGACGATCACCGTGCATATCTCACGCCTGCGGAAACGGTTTGAGGGCTGGGAAGAATTTGAGATCCAGTCGGTACGCGGTCTGGGCTATAAGGCGGTGAAGAAAGTATGAAGCGGGCGGACGCAAGCAATCGCCGCAAGTCAAGGTTCGCGCTGACGGCCTTGTTTTCGGCTGTGATCTTTTTGTTTATTTTTGTTACGTCTCTGATCGCCGGCGGGATCATGCTCTATATGGTAAGGCACGACCGGCTGACGCCCGGCGGGACCCGGCCGAGGCCGGAGATGGTCATTTTTCATATGGTGGTATGGAGCACGGCGCTTGGCGCGCTGCTAAGCGTCCTGCTCAGCCGGATCTCGCTGTACCCGATCAACCGGGTCATAGATGCGATGAACCGCCTGGCGCACGGAGATTTTAAGACCAGGCTGGCGTTCGGCGGCAGCTTCGGCCGCCATCCGACGGTGGTCGAGGCGACGGACAGCTTTAATCATATGGCGGAGGAGCTGGGGAAAACGGAGATGCTCCGGTCGGATTTCGTCAACCATTTTTCCCATGAATTTAAAACGCCGATCGTATCCATCGCGGGCTTTGCCGACCTTTTGCTGGAGGGCGGCCTGACGGAGGAGGAGCAGCAGGAATATCTCCGCATCATCTCGGAGGAATCCCACCGCCTGTCGGATATGGCGACAAACGTCCTGGATCTGACGAAGATCGAGAATCAGACGATCTTGACGGATGTGACGGAGTTCAATATCTCTGAGCAGATCCGGAACTGCATCCTGATGCTGGAAAGCAAATGGACGGAAAAAGAGCTTTCTCTCGATGTGGACTTCGGCGAGTACCAGTACCGCGGGAACCGCAGGATGCTCCGGCAGGTATGGCTAAACCTGATCGACAATGCGGTGAAGTTTTCGGATCCGGGCGGAGTTTTACAGTTCCGCATTACGGAAACGCCGGAAAACCTGATCGTTTCCATCGGCGATACCGGCCGGGAAATCCCGAAAGAAAGCATGGAGGATATCTTCCGCAAATTTTATCAGGCGGATAAATCTCACGCGACCCAGGGAAACGGCATAGGACTTTCCATCGTGAAAGCGATCGTCGAGCTCCATGGCGGGAAAGTGATCCCCTCCAGCGGCGGCGGAAAGACCGTGTTCGCCGTGGTTCTGCCGAAAGGATAGGATCGGATATCCGGGCCGCGACGCATTTTTCCCGCGGCGTAAGATTTTGTTTAGATTTGCCTGCTATTCTAAGAATGTAAACCGAAAACAACAGCACTTTTATGAAAATGGAGGAGAAATGAAACGTTTTTTTGAAAACATGGGCCGTATGTTCCAGACCTGGATGCAGGGGCGGTACGGGACGGACGAGCTGTCTTATACGCTTTCTATGGCGGGACTGGTCCTGATGCTGCTTTCCTGCCTGATCCGTCCTCTGGGTATTTTGTATCTGCCGGCGCTGGCGATGCTCGTGTGGTCGTTATACCGGAGTTTGTCCAGAAATATTTATAAGCGGCAGAACGAGCGGAATAAGTATTTGGAGCTCAGGCGAGGGGCCGGAAAAAAGCTCGCGCTGTTAAAAAATATGTGGCGCGACCGAAAAACGCACCGGTATTATAAATGCCCTTACTGCAAGGCGATCGTCCGGATCCCCATGCCGGGCAGAGGAAAGAACATCGTTGTCACTTGTCACCGGTGTCACGGTCATTTTAATAAGCGGACCTAAGGAGAAACGCTATGATCGACGATCCATATAAAGTGTTAGGACTCTCTCCCGGCGCGTCCGCGGAGGAGATCAAAAAGGCGTACCGGAAAAAAGCGAAAGAATATCACCCGGATCTGCACCCGGACGATCCGACTGCGGCGCAGAAAATGAACGAGATCAACGAGGCCTACGATATGCTCCAGCATCCGGAAAAATATAAGGCGCGCCGCGAGCAGGAGGCCAAGAAGCAGCAGGAGAACGCCCGGTATTCCGGGTACGGAGGCCAGACCGGCTACGGCGGATCGTCCGGAAACGGTTACGGGAGCTGGGACGGACGGCAGTCGGGCGGTTCGCAGGACCGGGGATATCAGAATTACGGCGGCTGGACCAGCGATTTCGGAGGGTTCGACTTCGGCGATCTCTTTGGATTCGGGCCGGCGCGCTACAATACGGCGCCCCAGCCCCAGGCAGGCGACCCGCCGGAGCTGGTGCGGGCGATCCGCGCCGTGCAGAGCGGCCGTTTCGGCGAGGCGATCGATATTTTATCGCGGATGACGAGCCAGTACCGGAACGACCGGTGGTATTATGTCAGCGCCGCGGCTTATAAGGGCAGCGGCGAGACGGCCCGCGCCCAGGATATGATCGAGCGCGCGATCCAGATGAATACAGGAAATCAGATGTACCGGCAGTACCGGCAGGAGATCCTCCAGGAAGCAAGGAGCGAGACGGGATCCTATTATTCCGGCAGTTCCGTCTCTCCATTCGGCTTTTTCTGGAAGTTTATGATCGGTCTGATGCTGTTCCGCATGGTTATGACGTTTTTGCAGATGCTGCTGTTCGGACTGCCGTTTCGATTTTAAAGGAGGCAAATCATGAGTAAGACCATTGGAATCGACCTCGGAACGACCAATAGCTGCGTTTCCGTGGTAGAGGCGGGGAACCCGGTCATTATTCCCAATGAGAGGGGCGGCAGGACCACGCCCAGCGTCGTCGCGTTTACGAAAGAGGGGGAACGTCTCGTAGGAGACGCGGCGGTCCGGCAGTCGGTCACCAACAGCGCCCGGACGGTCAGCTCCGTAAAGCGGCACATGGGGACCGACTGGCGGTTTACCGTGGATGGGAAAGCGTATTCGCCCCAGGAGATCAGCTCGATCATCCTGGCGAAGCTGAAAAAGGACGCGGAAAATTATCTCGGCGAGACGGTCACGGACGCGGTCATCACGGTTCCCGCATATTTTAACGATATTCAGCGGCAGGCGACCAAGGACGCCGGGCGGATCGCCGGCCTGAACGTGCTCCGGATCATCAATGAGCCGACGAGCGCGGCCCTCGCCTACGGCCTGAATAACGGTACGCCCCAGAAGATCATGGTATACGACCTGGGCGGCGGCACATTTGACGTTTCGATCATTGAGATCGGAGAGGGCGTCATCGAAGTGCTGGCCACCAATGGGGACAATCATCTGGGCGGCGACGATTTTGACGAGAGGGTCACCGGGTATCTCGTCGATCTGATCCGGAAAGAGAAGCGCATCGATATAAAACGGGATCCGGCGGCCTATCAGCGGGTGAAAGAAGCGGCGGAGCAGGCGAAAAAAGAACTTTCCTCCGCGGAATCCGCATGTATCCTCCTGCCGTATCTGGCGCTGGACGGCGGCAGCCCGGTCAATTTTGAATGTACGCTGACGCGGGCGAAATTTAATGAGCTGACGGGCGATCTGGTCGACCGCACCGCGGTCCCGGTGAGGAATGCGCTGACGGACGCCGGGATCGCGGCATCGGAGCTGGGAAAGGTGATATTGGTCGGCGGTTCCACCCGGATCCCGGCCGTGCAGGATAAAGTTTTTCAGCTGACCGGTATCGTGCCGTCGAAGAGCATCAACCCGGACGAATGCGTTGCGCAGGGAGCGGCCGCCCAGGGAAGTACTCTTTCCGGAAACGCGCTGACGCTGTACGGCGGGGGAAACAGCATCCTGCTTTTGGATGTGACGCCGCTGAGCCTGTCCATCGAAACGGTCGGCGGCGTGGCTACCCGGCTGGTGGAGCGCAACACGACGCTCCCGGTCCATTATTCCCAGATCTTCTCTACGGCCGCGCCGTATCAGCGCAACGTGGAGATCAATGTGCTGCAGGGCGAACGGCCGATGGCGAGAGACAACCGCTCCATCGGCAAATTCCGGCTGAACGGCATCAAGCGGGCCCCCGCCGGAGTGCCGCAGATCGAGGTCACGTTTGACATCGACGCCAACGGCATCCTGACGGTCTCCGCGAAAGATCTGGATACGGGCCGGCAGCAGTCCATCACGATCACCGACAACGAGCGCATGTCCGACGCGGAGATCGAGCAGGCGATCCGCGACGCGCAGCAGTACGCCGCCCAGGACGGGATACGCCGCGGGCTGTTCGAAGTGAACAGCGAGGCCAAGCGGGCGGTCGCGGAAGCGCAGGAGCTGCTTGAAAAGACGAAGAAAACGATGCCGAAAGACGAAAAAAAGCGGCTGAAAGCGGAAATTTCCGATCTGCAGAAGCGGATCGCCGCGGAAAAGCCGGATAGGATGACAGAGGGCGACCTGGAGCAGATCCGCGGAGCCGTCCGGCGCCTGAGGGACCATATGGGGACGCAGCCCGGGGGAAGCGGACAGGGTCCGGGGATGTAGAGCCGTCTGCGTCATGATGGTTTCTCGAAAATGTTTTCCGGACCGCCTGTTTGCCTGGCGCGGTTTCATTTCTGCATACAGGATCATTTTAAGCAATGATCCGGCAATAACCGATATTGAAATGATTGCGGTTTTCCGTTAAAATAATACCGGATCCATGAGAGAGGCGTCCTGGTATCCAGAGCGATTTTGAGACTTGGATCGGGAGCGGACAGCTTATGGAAAACAGCCGGGAGAAAAGGTTCCGGCGGCGAATCTATGATCGGAGGAGGAAAACGATGGCACAGGCAAGGGTCTGGGTGGAAAAGGTGACGATCCCCACCTATGAGATCGGAGAGGCGGAGAAGAACCCGATCTTTCTGGACAAACGGGTCTATCAGGGGAGCTGCGGCAAGGTGTACCCGTATCCTACGGTGGAGAAGCTAAGCGATGAAAAGAAAGACAAGGAATATGAGGCAGTATTCCTGGAGAATGAATATATCCGGGTCATGGTGCTGCCGGAGCTGGGCGGCAGGATCCAGCGCGCCTATGACAAGACCAACGGCTACGATTTTGTTTACTATAACCGTGTGATCAAACCGGCGCTGGTGGGGCTGACGGGACCGTGGATCTCCGGCGGCATCGAGTTCAACTGGCCCCAGCATCACCGGCCGACCACGTTTCTGCCGGTGGATTATGAGATCATGGAACATGAGGACGGCAGCGGCACGGTGCTGCTTCACGATGTGGATCAGATGTATGGGACCAAGGGCCTGATGAGGATCACGCTCTATCCGGGCAAGGCATATATCGAGATCAGCGGCCAGCTGTATAACCGGACGAGCCTGCCCCAGACGTTTCTGTGGTGGGCGAACCCGGCCGTAGCGGTCAACGACCATACCCAGTCTATCTTCCCGCCGGACGTACATGCGGTCATGGACCACGGCAAACGGGACG
>CANQYH010000006.1 GCA_947628025.1 uncultured Lachnospiraceae bacterium
AAACGCCTGGATGCCCAGCCTGTGCAGCGTAGGAGCACGGTTCAGCATGACCGGATGCTCTTTGATGACCTCATCCAGCACATCCCAGACCTCCGGCTGCAGGCGCTCCACCATCTTCTTCGCATTCTTGATGTTGTGGGCGGTGCCATTGGAGACCAGCTCTTTCATGACAAAGGGCTTGAACAGCTCGATGGCCATCTCTTTCGGCAGGCCGCACTGGTAGATCTTCAGCTCCGGCCCGACCACGATGACGGAACGGCCGGAATAGTCCACGCGTTTGCCCAGGAGGTTCTGGCGGAAACGGCCCTGTTTGCCTTTCAGCATATCGGAAATGGACTTTAACGCCCGGTTGCCGGGTCCGGTCACAGGACGTCCGCGGCGGCCATTGTCGATCAGGGCGTCCACTGCCTCCTGAAGCATACGCTTCTCGTTGCGGACGATGATATCCGGCGCGCCCAGCTCCAGAAGCCTGGCCAGACGGTTGTTGCGGTTGATGATTCTTCTATATAAATCGTTCAGATCAGAGGTAGCGAAACGGCCGCCGTCCAGCTGTACCATCGGACGGATATCCGGCGGGATCACCGGGATCACGGTCATGATCATCCACTCGGGCTTGTTGCCGGAGCTGCGGAACGCCTCCACGACCTCCAGCCTCTTGATGATCCTGGCCCGCTTCTGTCCCGTAGAATCTTTCAGGGCCTTTCTCAGCTCCTCGGAATCCTTATCGAGGTCGATGGCTTTCAGAAGCTCCTGGATCGCCTCGGCTCCCATACCGACCCGAAATGCGCCCGCGCCGTATTTTTCCAGCTCCTCGCGGTATTCTTTTTCGGAAAGCACCTGCTTATACTGCAGTCCGGTGTCCCCCGCGTCCAGCACGATATAGGACGCAAAATACAAGACTTTTTCCAGTACTCTAGGCGACAGATCCAGGATCAGGCCCATGCGGCTGGGGATACCCTTGAAGTACCAGATGTGGGATACCGGGGCCGCCAGCTGGATGTGGCCGGTGCGCTCGCGGCGGACGCTGGCCTTGGTGACCTCTACGCCGCAGCGGTCGCAGATCACGCCTTTATAACGGATCTTTTTATATTTGCCGCAATGGCACTCCCAGTCCTTGCTGGGCCCGAAGATGCGCTCGCAGAACAGGCCGTCCTTTTCCGGCTTCAGCGTCCTGTAGTTGATGGTTTCCGGTTTCTTTACTTCCCCATGGGACCATTCCAGAATCTTCTCCGGAGAGGCCAGGCCAATCTTTATCGCGTCAAACGTCATAGGTTGATAAGTTTCATTCGTCTCAGGCATGAGTGATACTCCCTCCTATCATAATATCGTCACAGTTCAGCCATACGGGTCTAATTCTCTGCGTCGAAATCGTCGTCGCCCGGATCCAGATCGCTGTAATCGTCGTCGTAATCGTCATCGTCTTCCGCATCCGCGTCGACATCCACCAGCTCGCCGTCCTGGAATTCCTGAGACTGATAACCGTAAGCGCCGAACGATTCCTCTCTGTCGTAGGAACGGTCTCCCTCGATAATGGCTTTCAGGTCCGTATCGCCATAATCGATGGACTCCGTCAGCTCGACCTCCGTATTATCGTCCCGCAGCACTCTCACATCCAGACCCAGGGACTGGAGCTCTTTCAGGAGTACCTTAAAGGACTCCGGGATCCCTGCCTCAGGGATATTCTCGCCCTTGATGATCGCTTCGTATGTTTTCACACGGCCAACCACATCGTCGGACTTCACCGTCAGGATCTCCTGCAGCGTATAGGAAGCGCCGTAGGCCTCCAGCGCCCACACCTCCATCTCTCCGAAACGCTGTCCGCCGAACTGGGCCTTGCCGCCCAGGGGCTGCTGCGTCACCAGAGAATACGGGCCGGTAGAACGGGCGTGGATCTTGTCGTCTACCAGATGGTGAAGCTTCAAATAGTGCATGTGGCCGATCGTAACGGGACTGTCGAAAAATTCCCCGGTACGCCCGTCGCGCAGGCGCACCTTGCCGTCCCGGTTGATGGGAACGCCTTTCCAGACCTCCCGGTGCTCCAAATGGGAGCCCAGATATTCCATAACCGACGGTTCCAGAACATCTTTATATTTCTCCTGGAAATCCTCCCAGGTGCCATTGACATAATCGTTCGCCATATCCAGGGCGTCCATGATGTCTTTCTCATCCGCTCCGTCGAACACCGGCGTGGAGACGTTAAAGCCCAGAGCTTTCGCGGCCAGGCTCAGATGGGTCTCCAGCACCTGCCCGATATTCATACGGGAGGGCACGCCCAACGGGTTCAGCACGATATCCAGCGGGCGTCCGTTGGGCAGGAACGGCATATCCTCCACCGGAAGCACACGGGACACCACGCCCTTGTTGCCGTGACGGCCGGCCATCTTATCGCCCACGGAGATCTTTCTCTTCTGAGCAATGTAGATGCGCACCGTCTGGTTCACGCCCGGAGACAGTTCATCGCCGTTCTCACGGGTAAATACCTTCGCGTCCACGACGATACCGTACGCGCCGTGAGGCACTTTCAGGGAGGTATCGCGGACTTCGCGGGCTTTCTCGCCGAAGATCGCCCTCAGCAGGCGCTCCTCCGCGGTCAGCTCCGTCTCGCCTTTGGGCGTCACCTTGCCCACCAGGATATCCTGGGCGCGGACCTCGGCTCCGATGCGGATGATGCCGCGCTCGTCCAGATCTTTCAGCGCGTCCTCGCCGACGCCGGGCACGTCGCGGGTGATCTCCTCCGGCCCCAGCTTGGTATCGCGGGCCTCGGCTTCGTATTCCTCAATGTGCACGGACGTGTAAACGTCGTCCATGACCAGCCGCTCGCTCAGAAGAACCGCGTCCTCGTAATTGTAGCCCTCCCAGGTCATGAACCCGATCAGCGGGTTCTTGCCCAGGGCGATCTCACCGTTCTGGGTGGACGGGCCGTCGGCGATCACCTCGCCGGCCTCCACATGGTCGCCCTTATAGACAATGGGCTTCTGGTTATAGCAGTTGGACTGGTTGCTTCTCTTAAACTTCGTCAGATGATAGGTATCGCGCACCCCGTCGGAATCCCGCTTGATAATGATCTCATTGGAAGCGGAACGCTCGACCGTACCGGCGTTTTTCGCCACCACGCAGACGCCGGAGTCCACAGCCGCCTTGGCCTCCATACCGGTGCCGACCACAGGGGCCTCCGTCGTCAGAAGCGGCACGGCCTGGCGCTGCATGTTGGAACCCATCAGCGCGCGGTTGGCGTCGTCGTTCTCCAGGAACGGGATCATGGAGGTCGCCACGGAGAATACCATCTTCGGCGACACGTCCATCAGGTCGACACTGGTTTTCTGGAACGAAGAAGTCTCGGCGCGGAACCGTCCGGAAATATTGTTGTTGACAAAATGTCCGTCCTCGTCCAGCGGCTCGTTCGCCTGCGCCACGACGAAATTGTCTTCCTCGTCCGCCGTCAGGTACACCACCTCGTCGGTGACGCGCGGATTCCTCGGGTCGCTCTTATCCACAATCCGGTAAGGCGCCTCCACGAAACCGTAGATATTCACCCGCGCATAGGTCGCCAGAGAGTTGATCAGGCCGATGTTCGGACCTTCGGGGGTCTCGATCGGGCACATCCGCCCATAGTGGGTGTAATGCACGTCGCGGACCTCGAATCCGGCGCGGTCCCTCGACAGACCGCCGGGGCCCAACGCCGACAGACGGCGCTTGTTGGTCAGCTCTGCCAGCGGGTTGTTCTGGTCCATGAACTGGGACAGCTGGGAGCTGCCGAAGAACTCCTTCACCGCCGCGGTCACGGGCTTGATATTGATCAGGGACTGGGGCGTGATGCCGTCCATGTCCTGTGTCGTCATACGTTCGCGTACCACACGCTCCATACGGGCCAGACCGATGCGGTACTGATTCTGCAGCAGCTCGCCGACGGCGCGGATCCGGCGGTTGCCCAGATGATCGATATCGTCGGTATTGCCAATCTGCTGCTCCAGGTGCATATTATAATTAATAGAAGCGAGAATGTCCTGCTTCGTGATGTGCTTCGGCACCAGCTCGCGGGCGTTGCGCCGGATCACGCGCTTCAGCTCTTCCTCGTCGTCTCCATATTCATCCAGTATAGGACGAAGCACCGGGTAGAATACTAACTCCGAGATCCCTGCCTCGGACGGCGGGAAATTCACGTAGCAGCTCAGGTCGACCATCATGTTCGAAAGAACCTTTACGTTGCGGTCCACGCCCTGGATCCAGACGTAAGGAACCGCCGCGTTCTGGATGGCCTCGCCGGTCTTTTTGTCCAGCTTCTGCCCGGCCGTCGCCAGCACCTCGCCGGTCATGGGGTCGATCACGTCCTCCGCCAGCGTGTGGCCTTTCAGACGATAGCCGAACGCAAGCTTTTTATTGAATTTGTAACGTCCCACGCGGGCCAGGTCGTACCTGCGGGGATCGAAGAACATGCTGTTTAACAGGCTCTCCGCGCTGTCCACGGAAAGCGGCTCGCCCGGACGGATCTTTTTATACAGCTCCAGCAGGCCGTCCTGGTAATTGTCCGACACGTCTTTCCCGAAGCTGGCCAGGATCTTCGGCTCCTCGCCGAACAGGTCCAGGATCTCCGCGTTCGTGCCGTAGCCGAGGGCACGGACCAGTACCGTCACCGGCACTTTCCTGGTGCGGTCCACACGGACGTAAAAGATATCGTTGGAGTCCGTCTCGTACTCCAGCCACGCGCCGCGGTTGGGGATGACGGTGCAGGAATACAGTTCCTTGCCGACCTTGTCATGGGTGACGCCATAGTAAATGCCAGGAGAACGCACCAGCTGGCTGACAATGACACGCTCCGCGCCATTGATGACGAACGACCCGGTATCTGTCATGAGCGGGAGATCGCCCATGAATATCTCGTGCTCGTTGATCTCGTCTTTATCCTTATTGCAGAGCCGGACCTTCACTTTCAGCGGCGCCGCATAGGTAGCGTCCCGCTCCTTGCATTCCTCGATGGTATACTTGATATCGTCTTTACATAAAGTAAAATCGACAAACTCCAGGCTCAGGTGACCCGCGAAATCGGCGATCGGAGAGATGTCCTCGAAAACTTCCTTTAAACCGTCGTCAAGAAACCACTGGTACGAGGTTTTCTGGATTTCGATCAGGTTCGGCATCTCCAGAACTTCTTTTTGTCTCGAGAAGCTCATTCTTTCGCTTTTTCCTGCTGTCACAGGACGCATTCTGCTTTTCTCCATTGACAATTTCACCCCTGCTTTTCTATTCTTTGATACTGCTGTTTTGGGCACAAAAAACCATTGCACGCATAAGTCTCCACAATAGTGCATTTTTTATAGTATCACACAAAAGTCAACCTGTCAAGGATTTTTTTCTTGCAATCTTCTCACTTTGGTGCTATAATATTTCAGCGATATTATTCAACAATGGAGGTATTCCCCATGGATTCAGGCATCATTTTTAATGTCATCTTCATCGTACTGCTGGTTCTCATCGCGGTCGCGGCCCTGCTCTACTTCGTAGGACGCAAGCTGGAGAAGCGCCAGGTCGAACAGCAGAACCTCCTGGAGGCGGCGGCCCAGACCGCATCCATCCTGGTCATCGACAAGAAAAAGATGAAACTCAAAGAAGCCCATCTGCCCAAGACCGTATACGACCAGACGCCCAAATACATGCAGCGGATGAAAGTCCCGGTGGTCAAAGCCAAGGTCGGCACGCGGGTCATGACGCTCTTAGCCGACGGAACCGTTTTCGAACAGCTTCCCGTGAAAACGGAAGCCAGAGTCGTGATCAGCGGCATCTACATAACGAAAGTCAAGAGCATCCGCGGCGGCGCGGTGCCGGCGGTCCCCAAAAAGAAAGGCCTGCTGCAGCGGATCGGTCTTAAGAAAGACAAGCCCGCGAAAGCGGAGAGCGACGACAAGAAAAAGAAGAAATAGGCGCGTTTTCATGCAGCCAAACCGAAGCGCGTCAAAAATCGCATTTCAGGAACACATACAAAACGTCCGTCTCCGGAGCGGTCCTCACATATGGCCGCCGGAAACGGACGTTTTTTATCACAGATCATCTCCGCTATGAAGCCGCCCCGCCCGCTCCCCTGGGCCGGACCGCGACCGTGATGCTGCAGTCGGACACATGGGTATAATTGATCTCCAGGGCATAGTCCACCTCCGCCTGGATCAGATCTTCCTCTACCCTCACGCGCAGGTCCCTGGTGTGCAGGCCAATCATCATCTGGCCGAACGGAGTCATATAGCAGGCCAGATTCTTTTTGTCCTTTTCAAACACCATCCGGGTGCTGGCGGGTCCTTTTTTCGTGATGGCGAGGACGCCGGGGCCGATCCGGATCGTATTCCTGACAGAACCGGAACCGTCCTCCAGAACCTCTTCATACATCACGTAATGCCGCCCGTTTTTTCCGAAATAATCGCCCACCGTCATCATTTCCACTTCCTGCGGACCATTTTCCGAAAGCTGCACGCCGGTGATGCTGATCAATACGTCCCGCGTCATATTGCCCTCCTTTCCGATAAAGCCGCGATCATACGGCGGCTGAAGAATGGCCGGGCGCAGGCCGTCGCCCACACTCCGGCCCCAGCGCCGTCAGTAATTCTCGATATCGATCTTTTTCGTCTCTTTTACCTGCTCCGGCAGGATCGACGTGGCGAACGCGGTGAATTTCTCCGCCAGGTCGCTGACGTAGAAGCGGTACTGTTCCGTATCGCCCGCAGCGCCGGAGCCGATTCCGCGTGGGTCATCCTCACCGGAACGAGCCTCCTCCATTCCGCCTGCGCTATTATATAAAGAAACTTCGGCCTGCGAATCCTTTTGTGCGCCGGCGCGGTCCGCAGCGATACCAGCGCAAGTCCCTGCTTCGCGATCCGTGGACGGACCGGACGCCTCGCCGTCCCCCCGGACCAGTCCCCGTTCCTCCAGAAGCGCCTTCAGTTCCAGCGCCGTCTCGTAGGCGGGATTCACCAGCGTCACATCGCCGCCCATGATCCGGCCCACCGTTGAACGCAGCAGGGGGTAATGGGTGCAGCCCAGCACCAGCGTGTCGATGAACCGGCCTTTCAGAACGCTCAGATACCGGGAAGCGATCTCATCCGTGACGGAATCGTGCAGAAGTCCCTCCTCCACCAGCGGCACGAAGAGCGGACAGGCTTTTCCCGTCACCTCGATGTCCGGGTTCATCTGCTTCATGACCTCGGTATAAATACCGCTGCCGATCGTGCCCTCGGTGCCGATGACGCCGATCTTGCCGTTGCGGGTGGCCCGCACCGCCGTCAGGGCCCCGGCGCGGATCACGCCGATGATCGGAATATCAAATTCCCTCTCCACCGTATCCAGCGCATAGGCGCTGGCCGTGTTGCAGGCGATCACGATGGCTTTTACCTGCTTCGTCATCAGGAAACGGATGATCTGACGCGAATAGCGGATCACCGTCTCGCGGGACTTGTTTCCGTAAGGCACTCTGGCCGTATCTCCGAAATAGACGATCCGCTCGCCGGGCATCTGGCGGATAATCTCCCTGGCCACCGTCAGTCCGCCTACTCCCGAATCAAAAATCCCGACAGGCGCATTCTTATCCATGCCGGCGCTCCTTGGCGTGCGTGATCAGATTCTCTACCAACTGCGCCTTGCTGACGCCTCTGGCCTCCCACAACATCGGATACATGCTGATGGCAGTAAAGCCCGGCATCGTATTGATCTCGTTGAAGACCACCTGGCCGTCCTCCCGGACAAAGAAATCCACGCGGGCCAGGCCGTAACCGTCCACCGCTTTGAAGATCTCCGCCGCGTACCGCCGCACCGTCTCCGCCGCGCCGCCGGGAAGATCCGGATCCACAACCGTCTGAGATTCCGCGTTATAATATTTTGCGTCAAAGTCATAAAATTCGGCGGCTGCCAGGATCTCGCCGACGCCGGACGCCTCCACCGGACGCGCGCCGCCGCCGAAGACCGCACATTCGACTTCCCGGCCCACGATCGCTTCTTCCACCAGGATCTTGCGGTCGTGACGCGCCGCCTCAGTCAGGGCCGCTTCCAGCCCCGCCCGGTCCCTGGCCTTGCTGACGCCGCGCGAGGAACCGGCGTTGGAGGGCTTCACAAAGACCGGATATGCCAGTTCCGCCTCTACTTTCTCCGCGACGGACTGCATATCCGCCAGCTCCCGGCGCATGACCGGCACATACTTCGCCTGCCGGATGCCCAGATCGTCCACGATCCGTTTCGTGTAGAGTTTATCCATGGAGACGGCGCTCGCCAATACGCCGCAGCCCACATAGGGGATACCGGCCAGCTCCAAAAGGCCCTGGACCGTGCCGTCCTCGCCGTAAAGCCCGTGCAGCACCGGAAAGACCACGTCGACCGGGATCTCGTACCCGGTCTCCGCCTTTACGGCATGGCGCGCCGCGTCTCCGCTTTCCATAAAAAATACCGCCGCGTCCGCTTCGCCCGTCACACCGCTCACTACGACGCACCGCTTCGTGGCGTCGGGACTGATGACCGCGGTCACGGTCCCCTCCCGCCATTTGTCCGAGCGGATCTCTTCCACAGACCGGGTCAGCAGCCAGCGGCCCTGTTCCGTAATGCCAATCAGCAGTATATTATATTTATCTTTATCAATCTGGTCGATCACGTTCGCCGCCGACATGCACGATACCACATGCTCCGACGACTGACCGCCAAACAGTACGGCAATCGTTTCTTTCATCTGGATTTCCTCCCGCAGATTCTGATAGTCGTGTTTAATTATACCATACCTGGTTACAATTACAATCAAAAAGGAGGATAATTTTCGATGAAACAAAAACGTGAACTGACGCTTTCCGCCGCCTGCTTCCTGATGGCGCTTCTGTGTACCGCCGTGTGGCTCGGCCGGAAAAATGAAGACCTGGCCGACCGGATCTCCCCCGCGCTCCTGCGCTTCCATGTCCTGGCCAACAGCAACTCCCGCCGGGACCAGGAACTGAAAGCCGGAGTCAAAAGCCTGCTGCTGGAAGAACTGAACTCGGTCCTCGCGGAGCTGGCGGAAAATGCTTCCGGCGCGGGGGCAGATGCCGGCGCGTCTTTGGATGTCCTGACGCCGGAGCCAGAGCCTGTCTATTCCAAGCTCGTATATGGCGGCGCAGAGTCACAGTCCGGTCTTGTATACGATGGTGCAGAGCTACAATCCGATTCCGCATACGGCAGCACAGATTCATGGTCTGGTCTCGTACACAGCAGCGCAAATTTCCAGTCCGATCCCATATATAGCAGCGCAGACTCCCGGTCCAATCTCTCATGCAGCAGCGCAGACTCCTGGTCCGGTCCTGCATACAGAGGTGCAGATATCTGGTCTGATCCCGTATACAACGGCACAGAGTCACGGTCCAAGCTCGTATACGGTGGCACAGAGCCCTGGTCCGATCCCGCATACGGCAGCACAGATTCCCGCTCCGCCTCACCCGTCCACGACGCCCCAGGCATAAAATCCGCCCTCTGCGAATACATCACACTGCACTGTGAAACCCTGGAAGCCCAGGTCTCCGCTTACCTGCGCGGCCGGGGCTGCAGCGACCCGGTCCGGATCGAAATCGCCCGCAGCCATTTTCCCACCAAATATTACGGGGATATCATGCTGCCCGCCGGTACCTACGACACCGTCAAGGTCACGCTGGGGCAGGGCCGGGGCAGGAACTGGTGGTGCCTCCTCTATCCGCGGCTCTGTTTCCTGGACGCCGCCTGCGCGGTCGTTCCCGAGGAATCAAAAACAGAGCTCCAGGTCCTGCTGGATGAAGAGGACTATGAAGCTCTGATCGACGACAGAGATCAAAAAATATGCGTACGGTTCCGGCTGCTGGACTGGCTGCTGGGCGTCTGACGCTGCGCCTGGTCCCTCCTGCCTCCGTTCGCCAGACAGAACTCCGAAAGCGTGCTGACCAGCAGCAGCGCCGCTATTTTCAGGACGGCCGCAACCGCCTCATCGGACGGATCGCAGAAACGCGAACGGTCTATCCCGGCCATCAGCCACTTATGCGCTTCCTCGCCGCAGCCGCAGTCCTCCTGTCCCGACAGGCAGCTCTTAAAGGGGGCCGGATACAAAACCAGATTTCGATGCAGGTTGAACAGATTATTGCTCCGGCAGAAATCGTTCCACTGCCGCTTGGCGCCCCACAATATAAAAGCCTGAAGATCGCGCTTATCCTCGAAATACGTATAAAAGCAAGCTTGAAACAACTCCCGGCCGTCCCCGGACATTTCCGCACGCAAAAAAGTGACAAACTGTCATTCCGTATAATGACAGCCTGTCACTTTGTTAATGCAGCCGCCGGATAATTTATACAATTTTAATTTCTGCCCTTATCCGCCGGCCCATGCGGACAAAGGAACCGCCGGATCCCTTACCGCTCGCTCTCTTTGATGTTCCGGGAAACGGTGATCTCCTGGTTGTCGATGTGCTCCCGCATGGCCTCCTTGGCCTCGGCCACATGGCGGGCGCAGATCGCCTTGTAAATATTGTCGTGCTCGATCAGCAGGATACGGCGCTTGTCGGCGTCCTTTATGTATTCCAGGCGGTAGCGGTACATCTGCTCGCGAAGATTGTTAAGGATCTGGACCAGCCGCTCATTGCCGGTGCCGCGGTAGATCACGTCGTGGAAGCTCTCGTCCGTCTCCGCCATCTCCATGATATCGCCGTGCGCCACCGCCCTCGCGAACACTTCTTTCGCCTCCGACAGCTCCGCGATCTGCTCCTCACTCATGCGCTGGCAGGCCAGTTCCGTCGCCAACTCCTCCAGAGAACGGCGCACCTCCAGCACGTCCCGCAGGCTCTTCGCGGAAATCCTGGCCACCTCCGTGCCCTTGCGCGGGATCATCAGCACCAGCCCCTCCAGCTCCAGCTTGCGGATCGCCTCGCGGATCGGAGTGCGGCTGACCCCCAGGCGGTCCGCCAGTTGAATCTCCATCAGCCGCTCGCCCGGCGCCAGCTCCCCTCTCAGGATCGCCTGCCGCAATGTGTTGAATACCACATCCCGCAGCGGCAGATATTCGTTCATCGTCACGTTCAGATTGTACTCCATACCGTTCTCCATCCTTTGTCTATTTCATTTTCTATTATATAAGCTGGTCAGATACACCTGCCTGGCAAATTGTGTTCCCCTGCCGTACCGCATCCGCTCGTAGGCCGCCGCCGCTGCCCGCGGATCCGAAAACAGACCGAACACCGTCGGCCCGCTGCCGCTCATCATCGCGTTCAGCGCCCCGGATTCCAGCATCAGCTTCCGGATCTCCCCGATCTCCGGATGTTCCGGAACCGTCACTGTCTCCAGTACATTTCCCATCCTGGCCGCTACTCCCCGCAGGTCCTGACGCCGGATCGCCTCCACCATGCCGTCCACATCCGGGTGCTGCTCTGCGGTAAGCCGGTCTGCGTGAAGATTCTCATATACGCTCTTCGTCGAGACGCTGACCGCCGGTTTCGCGATCAGTACCTGGCACTGGGGCATGGGCGGAAGCGGCGTCAGCTTCTCGCCGATCCCCTCGCAGAGCGCCGTTCCACGCATCACGCAGTACGGCACGTCCGCCCCGATCTTCGCGCCCCGCCGCTGCAGCTCCTCCAGGGACAGACCCAGGCCGAACATCTTATTTACCCCGTAAAGCACCGCGGCCGCGTCGCTGCTGCCTCCGGCCATCCCTGCCGCCACCGGTATGTATTTCTTCAGCCGGATATGTACGCCTCCTGAAACCGCAAACTCTTTCATCAGGAGATCGGCCGCCTTGTAAACCAGATTGCTCTCATTGACCGGCAGATAATACAGATTCGTCTCCACCGTGATCCCCGGCTGCTCCCGGCGGATCAGATCGATCTGGTCGTATAGTCCCACGGTCTGCATGATCATGCGGACCTCATGATAACCATCCGCCCGCCTGCCCAATACGTCCAGGGCCAGATTCACTTTTGCGTAAGCCCTGAGGCTCAAATGCTTGATCATCCTATCTCTCCTGTCTGACGTATATTCCCCGTCCCGCGCCTGCTCTGCGTAACTTCTGCGTTCTTTTCTTTATGTATACTGTCTATTGTATACTGTATATTATATACTGCACACAGTATTTTTCAAGTCCTTTTCTCATTAAAAATCGATGTTTTTCTCTTTTCAAAATCCCTTTTTCGTCTGATTTTATCTATTTTTCACGCGTTTTCCAAACTTTTTCCATGAATTTATGAATAACTTTCCCTGCCCCATCTGAATTTTCATTTCAACACGCAGTTCTGTATGATGCGGCCGCTTTATGAAATTAAGAGTGCATAATAAAAAGTCCCTTTGAGACTGTGATCCCTCAAAACAAGAAATAATCCCCGGCTCCGGCCCATAAAAGCCCATAAAAAATCCGTGATACGCCGGCCCATAAAACCTCCCCGTTCCTTGATTTCGCCGCGGGACTCTGCTATAATCATCCCATCACGCCGAAAGGAGGTCCTCCATGCTGACCGCAACACTCTGCGACGACAATGCGCAGGAACGCGCTTCCATAAAACGTCTCGTTCTCGACTGGTCCCGGCAGACGGGGACGGAACTTCGCGTGTCCGAATTTTCCTCTGCGGAAGCGTTCCTGTTTTCCTGCGAGACCGCTCCCGACATTCTTCTTTTAGATATCGAAATGCAGGGAAAATCCGGCGTCGACCTGGCAAAAGAGCTGCGCGCAGGCGGCTGCCGCTCGGAGATCATCTTCATCACCTCCCACTTCGAGTTTTACGGCGAGGGCTACGAGGTCGACGCCCTGCACTATCTGATCAAGCCCGTATCTCCCCAAAAACTTTCGGAGGTGCTGGACAAGGCCGCGGCGCGCCGGGCCCTGAAACCGCCGTCCATCGTCATACGGAGCGAGGGCGAGACGGTAAAACTCTGCGAAAGCGATATCCTCTACCTGGAAGCGTTTCTGCACTATGTCAGCATTTACGCCGCCGGCAGAGAATACCGCGTAAAAGAACCGCTTTCCGCGATCGCTTCCCGCCTTTCGGACGATTTCTACCGCACGCACCGCAGCTACGTCGTCTCGCTGAAAAAGATCACGCGGATCTCCCGCGGTTCGGTGACGCTGGAAAACGGCGCGGAGGTTCCTCTGGCGAGAGGAAAATACGACGACATTCACCGCGCTTTTATAGAGAGGGTATAGCCTATGCTTAAAAGAACCTGGCTGAAACTGATGGAATATCAAACCGAACAGTCGGAACGGCATTTAAAGGAAGTCCGCGGCATCCACACGGAGATGCGCGGCTACAAGCACGATTTTCACCACCATCTGCAGGTACTCAGCAGCTATCTCGAGGCGGGCGAGCTGGACCGCGCGCGGCAATACATCCGGGAGCTGGACGAAAAGCTTCAAAACGTCGACACGCTCCTGAAAACGGGCAACGTCTCGCTGGACGCGATCCTCTCCGCCAAGATCGCGCAGGCCAAGGCAGACGGCATCGCGGTCACGGTCAAGGTCAACGTCCCCGACCGGCTCCTGCTTTCCGACGTGGAACTGTCCGTCATCGTCGGAAACCTCCTGGACAATGCGATCGAAGCCTGCCTCGCCGCCGGCGGCGAGAAATTTATCCGCCTGTTTATGAACATCAAGGGCAATATGCTCTACTTTTCCATGTTAAATTCCTCCGGCGGCAAACTTCCCAAATCAGGGAGCCTGTTCCTGACCCGCAAGGGCGGCGCCCACGGGCTCGGGCTGCGGCGCGCCGAAGCGATCATCCAAAAGCATGGCGGCTGGGTCAAATACAACAGCGAGGACGGCGCGTTCACCTCTGAATTCCTGGTCCCCGCGATCCGATAAAATGCAATTCGTGCACGGTCCGACGCAATTCGTGCACGATTTTCTTTTTTCCGCAGAATTTATGCTACGATATCCGCACAGGCAGAGCAGAACCCGCAGTTTTGCGCTTCGCCCTGCCGAAAGCCCCCGGAAAACTGTACCGATCCACAGTATCTCAAACCATATAGCACACAGACCCTGGAGAGGGTCTATAAACACTACTACTTTATAATCGAGGAGATAACGGAAATGCACTCAAAAAAGGACAAACCGAAGCCCTCCCACAGTCTTCTGTCCAACGGCGTGTGGTCGGCCCGGATGCTGATCCGGCACGCGCCCGCCGCGTTCCTGCTCTACGCATTCGGCGTGCCCGTCAGCATCGCCGCCCAATATCTGGACATTTATCTTCCGTCGCTTGTCGTATCGGAAGTCACGGCGGGACGGCCGCTTCGGCACGCGCTCCGGGCGGTCGGGGTCTGTATGCTCGCGGTCCTGATCCTGGATGCCCTGCAATCCACGTTCCTCTATCTGAAAGACGTGCAGACCGGTTTCTACCGCTGCCGTCTCCTGAGACTGACGGAAAAAAAGAGACTGACCATGTTCTATGAGACCCTGGAGCGCAAAGATGTGACCGACCTGGGAGAGCGCGCCGAAAAAGCCACATGGATGTATAACGGCGTACAGCCGGTTTCCGACATGGTCCGGAATTTCTTCGGGATCATCGAAAATGTCCTCGGATACCTGCTTTTCGGCACAGTGATCTCCTTTGTGAGCCCGTGGCTGCTGCCGCTTCTGACTCTCTCGCCGCTGGTGCAGATCTTCGCCCGGAAGCTTTATAACCAATGGGACCTGAAAACCCGCGCCGAACGCTCGGCCAACGACACCCGGCTCTGGTACTTGCTTACCATCCCCGCCGACTTTGCGGCAGGAAAGGACATACGGATCTACAGCATGGCCGGATGGCTGCGGGGGATCATGAAAGAGCTTACCCAAAACGACATGGGCTGGAGGCGGGAGGAAATGAAACACGCGGTCTGGACCTGGCTCCCCGAACTGTTTGTCATCCTGATCCGCGACAGCGGAGCCTACGCGCTCCTGATCTCGATGTATCTGAAAGGCGGGATGACCATCGACCGTTTCGTGCTCTATTTCGCGGCGATCTCCTCCTTCGCAGGCTGGATCGACGGATTCATCCAGTGTTTCAACGGGATGCGCGCCGTCACCAACACCATCTGCGATTTTCGTGATTATGTAAACTATCCGGAACCGAAAGGGGAAGTCACGGCATATTCCCGCGACCACATGGCGAAAGCGCCCGAGATCCGGTTCGAACAGGTGACCTACCGCTATCCGGGCGCGGAAGAAGACACGATCAAAAATCTCAGCTTTACGCTGCGCTCCGGAGAAAAGCTGGCGCTCGTGGGCCTAAACGGCGCGGGCAAGACCACGCTCGTCAAGCTCCTCTGCGGACTTTACCGCCCCACCTCCGGCAGGATCCTGATCGACGGCGCGCCCCAGACGGAATTTGACGCGGACGATTACTACCGGCTGTTCGCGCCGGTGTTCCAGGACGTGCGCACGGCGTTTTTCTCCCTTGCAGAAACCGTCTCGGGACGCCGTCTGGAGGATACCGACACAGCGCTTGCCGAAAAATGTATGCGCGGCGCGGGACTCTCCGAAAAGCTTGACAGCCTGCCCGACGGCGTTTTCACCAGGCTTGACAAGCGCTTAAACCGCGGCGGCGCCGAGCTTTCCGGCGGGGAGAAGCAAAAGCTCATGCTCGCCCGGGCGCTTTACAAAAACGCGCCGGTGCTGGTCCTGGACGAGCCCACCGCCGCCCTCGATCCCATTGCCGAGAGCAACATTTATAAAAAATACAACGAAATGTGCGAGAATAAGACCTCGGTCTTCATCTCCCACCGCCTGGCCTCGACCGCGTTCTGCGACCGGATCCTTTTCCTTGACGGCGGCCGGATCGCCGAGGAGGGCAGCCATCGGGAACTTTTGAAAAAAGGCGGCCAGTATGCAAAACTGTTTGAGATCCAGAGCTGCTGGTACCGGGACGATTACAAAGGAGGTGCGGAAAATGACGCTTCGTGAGCATATCCGGATCTTTGGACGCGCGGCAAAGCTGTGCCGCAGCCTGTCCAAACCCTATTTCTTCTGCGATCTTTTGAACCGGGCGCTGGACGCGCTTATCCCGTTCGTGCCGATCTATTTCTCCGCGAAGCTGATCGACGCGCTCGCGGTCCGCGCGCCCCTCGGCGTGCTGGCCGCATATGCGACGCTGACCGTGGGTCTGGTGTTCATTTTGAAGATCGTCTCGGAACTGGCCGGCAAAAAGCGGGACATTCTGACGAATCTTTTCTACCTCGGAGAAGAATGGAACTTCTCTGAAAAGGCGATGGAAATGCCCTACGAAGCGCTGGAAGACCCCGAAATCTCCCGGCTGAGGTTCCGCGTAGGCAGAGAAAGCCAAACCGGATTCAACACCTTTCGTACCATGTGGATCCTGTGCTGGGGAGAGCAGGCGGCGGTAACGATCCTGTGCTCTCTCGCGATGACCGCCTCCTTTTTCGCCATCGGAGCGGTAAGCGCTTACGTAAAGCTGGTCTTCGCTTTGGGGATCCTGCTCGTAACAGCGGTATCTGCCGTCATGTCCGCGCGCCGGCAGAACAGGACCAAGCGGTTCTGGAGCGACGCAATCGAGATAAACGCCTACGATGATGTCTACGGCGAATATGTAGGAGATTACGGCGCGGGAAAAGATATCCGGCTTTACGGCATGGCGGACTGGCTGGAAGAAAGCCATTTCCGCAGCCAAATGGAATTCTGGAACCTAAACGCCGGGATCCGCCGGCAGGATATAATCGAAACCCTCCCGGCGACGGTCCTGAACAGCCTTTTGAAATATGCGGTCTACGGCATCCTGATCTACGCGGCGCTCCTGGGAACGATCACCGTGGGCTCAATCGCGAAATACGTCTCCTGCATAACGGTTTTTATCGGCGGGGTAAACCGGCTGACCGACTGCGTCCTCCAAATGTTTGACAACAACCGCTACCTGAAGCATTATTTTGAGTACCTCGACATCCCAAACCCGATGTATAAAGGCAGCCTTACCGTTGAAAAGCGGGACGACTTCGACTACCAGGTTGAATTTAAAGACGTGAGCTTCCGCTATCCCGGCGCCGGCGGCTGGGCCCTCCGGCACGTCAGCCTGAAATTTAAGATCGGGCAGAAGCTCGCGATCGTCGGCGAAAATGGTTCCGGCAAAACGACGTTCATCAAACTGCTCTGCCGTCTCTACGACCCCACAGAGGGGGAAATATTGCTCAACGGCGTAAACATTAAAAAATACGACTACGACGAATATATGTCGATCTTCTCCGTAGTCTTTCAGGATTTTAAGCTGTTCAGCTTTAAACTCGGCGAAGTGGTCGCCTCGAGCCAAAATTACGACTCCCGTCGGGTCAGGGACTGCCTGATCAAAGCCAATTTCGGCGACCGCCTCGGCACGCTCCCGGACGGAACGGAAACCTACCTTTACAAACATTTCAGCGACAAAGGCGTGGAGATCTCCGGCGGCGAAGCGCAAAAGATCGCCCTCGCGCGGGCGCTTTACCGCGGCGCGCCGTTTATCCTCTTAGACGAACCGACCGCGGCGCTGGACCCAGTCTCGGAATATGAGGTCTACCGCAGCTTCAATTCGATCTCCGGCGAAGCGACCACGGTCTACATCTCCCACCGCCTGGCCTCCTGCCGTTTCTGCGACCAGATCGCGGTCTTCGACGGCGGGCAGATCGTACAGTTTGGTCCGCACGAGACGCTTTACGGCGAAAACGGGAAATACCGGGAGCTCTGGGACGCCCAGGCGGAATACTACGTGAAAGACACGAAAAAAGCCCTCTGACAGCGCGGCGCTACGGCCCGGTCGCGCCGCTGCCATGGGCAAAACGCCGCATGGGCAAAGACCGGCCAACCAGCCCAAAATCCCGCCGCGCTGTCAGCGGGCCGCGCCGTCCCCGCCTGCCGCCAGCCGCAGCTTCTCCGCCCGCGTCATCCGCTTGATCGCCGCCTCCCGCCGCATGGCCTCCTCTTTCGTCGCGAACGCTTCGAAGTAGACCAACTTCACCGGGCGGCGGCTCTTCGTATATTTCGCGCCCTTGCCGCTGTTATGGGCCTCGATGCGTTCTTCCAGACGGTTTGTCCAGCCGCAGTACAGAGTGCCGTCCGCGCACAGCAGCAGATATGTATAATTCATCTTTTGTTCTCCGTTCCGTTTTATTTCCGCTTCCCGCCAGCCGCATCCCGGCGCTTTCCATATACCGGTTATGTAGACGCCGCCGCGCTTGCAAGACGCGGCGCCGCCCAGGTTGCCCTGATCTATCTGAAGCACCAGCTGGATGCGGTCACGGTACTGTCGATATTCATTGAACCTTATAGTCTATTATATCCCGCAATCCGTTTTTTGTGCATCCAGCTTTATCCTTTTTCTGATATTTTTTCGCGGGAATTTCCGCGGCCGCGCGGGAACGGCTCCCTGCAGGGGGCTCTCCGGCCCGCCCCGGCCGCTTCACATCCCGGCCACTTCTTTCATCAGGATCAGCCGGTCGCCCGCACGCAGGTTTCCGTCCGCCAGCTCGTTGGTCTTTATCACGTTCTCACGGGTCGTGTGGAAGCGCTTGGCGATCTCCCACAGGCTGTCGTGAGGCTGCACGATGTAGCCCACGATCCCGGGAAGCGCCTGCAGCTTCGCCTCATCCAGCGGCGCTTCTGTGATGCTCTCGATCACCGGCTCGCAGACCGGCTGCAAAGCCAGCAAATCCAGGTTCACCACCGCCTTGACCTCTGCCACGCCGCTGCCCATCATCACCACCGACAGCTGCTCCAGTCCCGCATTTAGCTGACAGACGCTCTCCTCGTTCACCCCCGGCGCTTCCGCTATGTATTCAAACGGGATCGGTTCCACAACAGCCCGTACCGGGTCGGCGTCATCGGAGGTCATGTATAATAAGGAAACATCCAGCACGCCGCTGATATTCAGACCGTCCTCCTGGGCCTGCGCCTCGTCGATGCGGACGGCGGCGTCATAATGGCAGACCTGGAGGACGCGCTCGCCGCCGCCCAGATCCAGCTTCTCCGAGATCCTGCATTTCCCCGTATTCTTCGTCAGCAGCTTATCGAAGCAGACCTCTCCCATTTTCAAGCTGACCTCCCGGTCCGTGGCGTAGAGATCGCTGAGCAGCATAAGCGATTGTTCCTCATAGAGCTTCATATCCAGTTCCAGCACCGCGTCCAGCTCCAGATCCCGCATCTCCCCGTCGTAATCCGGCTTCGCCTCCATGTCCTTGTGGACCAGGCGCACGCCGATGGACGGGGCCATGCCCTCCGCCGACTCCGGCAGTTCCACCTCTCCGGAAAACGGGACCGCTTCCTCCATCCACTGCAGCGGCGTATTCTCGCCCTCGCCCTGATAGATCAGGAAAACGATCAGCGTCCCCTCTATATGGACCTTGCCGTCCAGCGGCTTGGCGGACACGCCCCGCAGCTTGATCTCGTTCCAGATCATCTGCTCGATGCTCGGCCTGCTGCCCGTCAGGGAGATGTCCTCTTTTATACGATATGTATCCTTGCGCCGGACGGCAATGGCCGCGACCTCCGTGTCCCGCTTCAGCACCTCGGCCCCCGCGCCGCCGTCCGAGGCCACGTCCACCGCCGCCTCCGCGTCGCAGAGCATCTCCGTCCGGACTTTCAGGGTCACGATCGCTTTCACGCTCAGTTTCCGCGAATTGATCATCCCCGCGCTCAGATCCTCCAGCTCCCACACCACACCGATCTGATCTTTCTCCTCCAGATCCGGCACGTTGATCGGCTCCTCGAACGGGATGGAACCTGCCAGCGTCTGCAGTCCGCCCTCCGGCCTCCGGTACAGCACCTGGAAAGCCAGCTTGCCTTTCACCGTCACTTTCTCCCCCTGGTTCTTCACCGTCTCCATCTGGATATCTCCCGCCGACATGATCACCTGTTCCACGTCGTCCATCGTATCCGGAACGATAAAATCATCGTCCAGCGTAATCTGCACGGCCGCATCGTGCTTCCAGCGGTTCATATGAATGTTTTTCTTGATCAGTTCCAGCATTGTCCGCTCCCACCAGTCTTCCTGAATGCTTTTTTATCAGTGTATGTGAAAGCGTCCCCGCTTATGCCTGCCAAAAATGGGACTATTCCCGGAAACGCTCTTGATTTTCAGACTTTATCCCGCTAAACTAAGGTTACATAACTTATTTACCGGAAAAGCGATTTTCTCATTTTTACAAAGGACAAACGAATATGACAAACAACGATCTCAAACGGTCCGCAAATTCCGACGCCGTCTGCGGGGAAACGGCGATCGGGCAGATACTTGCGGATTTCCGGGCCTATCTGCAGCGGCGGCAGCTGGCCGAAAGCACCATTCACGCTTATCTCAGCGGTGCGGAGCAATTTTTGACCCTGTACCCATCGATCAATTTTAACAATCTGCAGCTTTACAAATGCTACCTGCTGGAACATTACAAACCGCAGACCGTCAACCTGCGCATCCGTGCCATGAACTGCCTGATGGAATCCCTGCATATGACCGATTCCCGCATGACCATGGTGCATATCCAGCAGAAATCGTTCCTGGAAAACGTCATCAGCCGGGCCGATTACGAATACCTGAAACGCTGCCTGCTGCGGGACGGGGACCATCTCTACTATTTCATCATCCGCATCATGGCTACCACCGGTATGCGGGTCAGCGAGGTCGTCCAGCTGCGGGCCGAGGACGTGCGGCGCGGCTACATGGACCTGTACTCCAAGGGAAATAAATCCCGCCGGGTCTACATTCCCGCCCGCACCCGCAAAGAATGCCTGGCCTGGCTCCGGCGCATCCGCCGCATGAGCGGTTTCGTTTTTCTGAACCGCCGCGGCGACCCGCTGACCCCGGCCGGCATCCGCAGCCAGCTGCGCAAATTCGAGGGACGCTACGGGCTGGACGCCTCCGTCCTGCACCCCCATTCGTTCCGCCACCTGTTTGCCAAAAATTTCATCGAGATCTGCGGGGATCTTTCCATGCTGTCCGATATCCTGGGCCATGAAAACATCGAAACCACCCGCATTTACCTGCACCGCAGCCCCTCCGAGCAGAAGCAGCTGGTCAACCGGATCGTAAGCTGGTGAATTACTATGATGACAGCTAGGCAGGAGGCCTCCCTCCTGGATTTTGAGATATACCTGAAGAAAAAGAATCTGTCCAAAAACACGGTCACAGCCTATCTCGGCAGCGTCAGGCTCTATTTTTCCATGTACCGGATCCTGTCCGTCGAGAATCTGGGCCGGTTCCGCAGCTACCTGATCTCCCACTACCGCCCCTCCACCGTCAATCTGAGGATCCACGGACTGAACCGCTATCTGCGGTTCCTCCTGGAGCAGGATGAGGAAGCCTGGCTGGAACTGAAAGATTTCCGGCTGATCTCGGTAAAGCTCCAAAAGAGATCCTTTACCGACGCCGTGATCTCCAACGAGGACTACGAGACCCTGAAGCGGCGGCTGAAAGAAGACGAAAACGACCTGTGGTATTTCGTGGTGCGCTTCCTGGGAGCCACCGGCGCCCGCGTCAGCGAGCTGGTACAGATGAAAGTCGAACACCTGCGGCTGGGGTACCTGGATCTATATTCCAAAGGCGGCAAGCTGCGGCGGGTCTATTTTCCCGACGCGCTGTCGGCGGAAGCGCTGGCCTGGTGCGAGCGGAGAGAGAAAAAGAGCGGCTTCTTATTTGTCAATAAAAAAGGACGCCCCATCTCCTCGCGAGGCATCCATTGTCAGCTGAAACATTACGCCAAAAAATACGGCATCGACGCGGACACGGTCTATCCGCACTCGTTCCGCCACCGGTTCGCGATCAATTTCCTGATGCAGTTCAACGATATCTCGCTGCTGGCCGACCTGATGGGGCACGAAAACATCGAAACCACCCGAATCTACCTGACCCGTTCCAGCAAAGAACAGCAGGCGCTTCTGGACGAACTGATCACCTGGTAATGATGCGGACGCCGGGGAAGCGCTCACTGCGGCGATCCGCTCTTTTCCCGCTCCGCCAGCTTCTCCGTCAGCGCTTTCACCTGCGCCTCCAGCTCTTTCACGCGTTCCTCCATCCGGCAGTAGCTCTCCGCAGTGACTGCCGGTTTTTCTTTCGGGATCGGGATCCCGTCCTTTTTGACCGGGCGGGCCGGAACCCCCACGGCGGTCACATTGTTCTCCAGCGGTTTCAAAAGCACCGCGTTGGCGGCGATGGTGCAGTTATCGCCCACTTCAAAAGAGCCCAGGATCTTCGCGCCCGCGCCCACGGTCACATTGTTCCCCAGGGTCGGATGGCGTTTCCCTTTCTGGGTGCCGACGCCGCCCAGCGTGACGCCCTGGTAAATGGTGCAGTTATCGCCCACCACCGTGGTTTCCCCGATGACGACGCCGCAGCCGTGATCGATCAGGATCCCGTGCCCCAGCTGCGCGCCGGGATGGATCTCGATCAGCGTAAAGAACCGCGCGATCTGCGAGATCAGCCGCGCAATGAAATACAGGCGGTGTTTATAGAACCAATGGGCGATCCGGTGCCAGATCAGCGCGTGGACGCCCTGGTAAAGAAGCAGGACCTCCAGCGCGTTCCTCGCCGCCGGATCCCTCTCCCGCACCGCCTTTATGTCCAGCCAAATATCTTTCAAAATCATATCCGTTCCTCGATCTATACCTGTTCATCCTGAAATACTGCCGCTTTATCTTATGCCGGTTCCCGCGTTCCGGTCACAAACTGCCGCCGGAGTCCTGCGTCCAGGGCCCGACGCTGCAGCCGCCTTTCTTACGTCCAGGGTTTGATGCTGCGTCCGATGCCGAAAATAATCCGGATGCCTGTGACGCGACCGCACCCTCCGACAATAAATGCGCCGGATGCCTGCGCCGCGCAGACCGACCGTAAAATAAGCCCCTCCGGTAATGCTGTCAATCATAACACATTCGCAGGGAGTTTGGCAAGTATCTGGCCCTTTCGTTTTACGCCATTTTCACGCGCCATTTTCACAGGCCGGACGGTTCCGCGCCGCTTTTACATCCTCCGCCGCTCCGGCGGCCGCGTTCCCGGCGGAAAGACGCGCCCGATCCATTTCCGCCCCGCCGCATCCGGCCATACAGATCATATTATCAAATCCGTTCCTGTCCCTGCCGCGTCTATTGGAAAACGACCGGATCCTCCAGATATTCCGTCTTTATAATAATGAACGGATACGAGATCTCCTGCGCCGCCGTTTCCCCTTTCTCCGGCCCCCGCAGTTCTGTGTCCGCCACGATCGAATTATCCGTGAGATACAATTCCTCCACCACGATACTATAGCCGCCGGTGGGCTGAGAACCGTACCCCACTACGATATACAGGCTTTCTTCATCGGTATAGGTCAGCTTAAACGGCTGTGTTTTTTTCTGCGCCAGGATCTCCTGCAGCTGCTGAGGCGCGTCCGCCTCCCCGATCACCGTAAACTCCAGGTCCCGCACTTTTTCGCTCCCCGTTTTTCCTGCCGTACAGCCGGCCAGCACCGCCGCACAAACCAGCAGGCACGCCGCGATCCTGCGAAGCGGCGCTCCCAAGCAGCGGCGTTTCCCGTCTTTTCCGCTCCCGCGCGCCGCTTTTCCGCATCCGCGCCCATCAGACATCGCTCTCTCGTCCGTGTTCCATATCCTCATACTGTCTCTCAGCCTCTGAGTTCGTTTCTATCATATGTATGAAGACAGGGTTGGACGTTATGTTAAGTTCCTTTTTCTCGAAGTCTCTTGACCGGCCCCGGAGCGGTTCCTCTTTCCCGTTCTTCCTCTTTCCCGTTTCCAGCCATACATTCCGGGAATTTCCGGGAACCGCTTTCGCCGTCCGCTGCTACCGGCGGATGCTCCGGCCAAGCCGCCCGTTCACGATTTTTCCGTTCCGCGCCGCGATCTCCCCGCCGATCAGCACCATATCGATCCCGGACGGAGGAAGCAGCGGCTGCGCGAACGTCGCGTGATCCTGGATCGTCTGCGCGTCGAAGATCACGATATCCGCGTCCGCGCCCACCGAAAGCCGCCCTTTCTCTTTCAGCCCCAGACGGTCCGCAGGCGCCGCGGTCATTTTCCGGACTGCATCGTACAGAGACAATTTCCCGGCCCGCACATAGGACGCGATCAGCCTGGGAAACGCCCCCGCCGCCCGCGGATGCCCCTGTCCGCCGTCCAAGATCCCGTCGCTGCCCAGCATGACATCGAGAGCCTGAAGCGCCATCTCCACATCCCGGCTGTTCATCACATAACAGACCGTCAGATACTCCGGATGCTCCCGCCTCAGCTCCTCAAACGTCTCTTTCGTCAGGCGCTGTCCCTTATACCGGCCCTCGCAGGCCTCAACCGCCTCATAGCCGCAGCCGTACCGCTCCATCCAGCCCTCGTCGTAGGTCGTCGAACCGATCTCCGTACAGAACGCGTCATAGGGATAACAGTCGCAGGCCACATCCAGCCCCTGCGCCCGCGCCCGGCCGACCCGCTCCAAAAACTCTTTCATCTGGCCAAACCCGGCCATACTGCCGATATGCGAAACCTGCAGCCGCACCCCCAGCCGCCGTCCCAGCTCCAAAAACTCCTCCGCCGACGCAAATACCTCCGCCGCGTCGCTGCGGATATGGGCTGCCGCCAGCTTCCCCGCCTCCGCGCAGGCCCCCGCGGATACCAGCATTTCTTCCAATCTCATCCCCGGCGCGTAGCGGATCCCATAGGAGACCCCAACGCATCCCGCTTCCAGCGCTTTCCGCGTTTCCTGCCCGATCGCTGCGATCTGCTCCGCCCCGGCAGGCGCATACTTATCCGTACATCCGGCTTTCGCCCGCAGATAATTATGTCCCGACAAAAGCCCCACATGGACCGGCGTACCGTCCCGGTCCGCCATATCCAGGTACCTGGCCGGATCGCAGGCGTTGGAACCGCAGTTTCCGCCGATCGCCGTGGTCACGCCCATCCGCAGCATGGCGCAGAAGATCGCCTTATCCTCGTCCAGCACGATCTTCCCGTCCTCTCCCACTGGATCCTCGTGCATATGGATGTCCACAAAGCCCGGACAGACGACGCGCCCCGCCGCGTCGATCACAAACTCTCCCTCTTGCGGGACTTCCGCCATCCCGCCGGGCAGCACCCGCGCGATCTTCCCATTCTCGATCAAAAGATCCCTCTGCGAACAGATCTCATTGGCCGGATCGATCACCGTGCCGCTCCGTATCCAGGTTCTCATGCTTTTTCCTCCCTGTTCTCACATTTTCCGCATATTGTCCGCTTTTCAAACCCGCAATCAAAGGGCCGCCGTCCGAAACCATTCGTGCGGCAGCCCGATCCATCGCTTATTCCGCCAGATCGTCCGGCAGGATGTAAAATGTGCTGGTCGTATCGCCTAAGAGTTCCGCAGCCTTTTCTTTCAGGTCCGGATCGTCGATAGCCCATTCGCTTTCATAGTTCATAAATGCGGCGAACAGACGGCCCGGGTGCTGCACGTAAACATTGTCGCCATAATCCGGGTCCGACCCGAGATCGTCGCTGCGGTTGCGGAAAACATTGAGCAGCGCATTGTTCGTAAAACCGTTTTCCGTACAGTAAAAGACATTATCCCGAATCAGGCACCGGCCGAAATGGTGCGTTGGAAGCGACAGCGACCCCTGCGAATAGCGGTACCCGCCGCTGTCGAACGATCCGGTATGCCAGATCTGATTGCCTGTCACCTGCACATCGTCCAGATACTGGATCGCCTCGGCCGTCGTATCCATCGAAATCCCCATGGTATCCACCATTACATTATCCAAGATATAATAAAATCCGTGAACAAATTCGGTCTCATTCAGATTACATTCAAATGTGATCGCGGCTCCGTCGTGGAAATAATTATGCCGGAATGTCGAATTGCACACGACGCTGTAAATGCCGTCGCCATGAATAAATACCGTATTCCCGCCGTCCGCATAAGAATGATAGTCAAAAACGCAGCCGCCGCTGTAGCCGAACTCGCAGTTCTGGACGATCGTATCATGAACAGCGTCGTAATCCTCCTCTTTCTGGGCCGTTTTAATATCGGCGACGCCGCTGTAACGGAAACTCAAATTGTCGAGAACGACATTCGGAACGCTCAGCCATACGCTGGCCGTCATATTGTGCTGGGCAAACTCTACGGAATCAAACAAGGCCCCCGGATTTCCGGCGTCATAGCGCACATAGACCGGCCCCAGCCCGTCAGGATGGCCGTATACGCCGTCCGTACAGACTACTTCCGGGCGGCAGAGGAACGTCGCGTCCTCCGTCAGCGTTTCCCAGGGGGTATAGAGACGGTCCTTGAGCTCCACGCTATACTCCGCCTGCATCAAAAATTGATCGTTCTCGCAGGAAATGTAGCCGGTTTCCGGCGTCCAGGCCTCGTAAACGCGCCGGACGACCACCTCGCCGCCTCCCAGCACGACCATAGCGGTATCCGGGAGGGAACGATAAAACTTCCAGATCCTTTTGCCCGTATCGTCCGAATAAACGAGCTCCCATTTGTCCGCGCCGGTTCCGTTTTCCCAGGACGGCGTGATGATCGGCTTCGGCCCCTCGCCATAAGCGGAATACGTCACGCCCGGAGACTGGATCTCAAGACCGGGCACACCGTCTTCCCCGTAGCGGAAGATATCGCCGCGCTTAAAGAAGATCGCGTCGCCGGGCTTCAGCGGCTTGTAAATGGTATTCGAAAGATTCTGCCATGCCGTCTCCGGCGTCAGGCCGTCGTTCATATCGTTGCCCGTGCTGCTGGACACATAATACGCCGTGCCCGTGTACGTTTCGCCGGGAATGAACGTATCCGAATGGACAATGGCCGTCTCCGAATTCTGGATCTCGTCGATCGCGGCCCGGAGCCGGGCTTTCAACGCCTGGTCTTCCTCTTTTGTAATCACGGAGGCTCCGCCCGTTCTGTCTTCTTCCGTCCCGCTCTCCGCAGAGGCACAGGCCGAGGCGCGCTTCCTCATGCTCTCGGCAAACAACCTCCTCCGCCCGCAGGACGGCAAGCCGGTCACCGTTCC
>CANQYH010000007.1 GCA_947628025.1 uncultured Lachnospiraceae bacterium
AAATGCGTCTGATAGGAATCGAACCTACGCACGCGGCTCCGGAGGCCACTGCTCTATCCACTGAGCTACAGACGCATCTCTTGTATAATACTACTTTCCCGCGCGGGATGCAAGCAAAATTTTTTACTTTCGGAAAATTTTTTTGCGCCGGACGGGAAAGCGGAACGGAAATGTCAGTTTTTCAGCACAGCTTCGGCGTATAAAAGGACACCCTCGCCCGCGTTGGGGTGGATACAGTCCAGAAGATAGCTGCGGTCAGGCCGCTTCGTCAGCGCTTCGCGGATATAGGGATTGGGGTCGATGAATCCGGAGCCGCTTCTTTCGCAGTACTGGCGCAGGGCTTCAGAATAGGCTTCGTTCAGGGCAGTTTTGTCCGCAAAGGAAAGCCGGCTCAGGGTGTCTCCGTCGGTCGAGTACCAGGGCGCGATGAAAAGGAATTCCGCAGAGCTGTTTTGGCGGGAAAGGGCTGTTTTCAGTTCGTCCAGCCGGCTGACGTAGCTTTCCGCAGTCATGGCGCATATGTCTGCGTCGCGGTAGCGCACGTCGTTGGTACCGAGCGCAATCACATACAATCCGGCGGAGGGGATCTGATCTGCCTGTTTTAAAATAGAAGAAACCGTACTTCCCCCTTTCGAAAAGTTGAATATCGTCTTGCCGTCCAGGCAGGCTCCGATCGGTTCGTACCAGGGGCAGCCTCCGTTTTTGGAACCCTCGGTGATGCTGTCGCCGATGAAGCAGACCGAAGAAGAGCGGTTGAGCGCCTGGAACAACGTGCCGTTCCTCATCGGCTCGTCGAGGACCAGTCCGGATACCGGCGTTCTGAGAAAGCCCGACAGATCGAAATAATACCTTTCCGTGATGGAAGAGGGATCCATTTCGCTGCCGAAGACGACGTTTGTCACCAGCCGGTTCGCGTCTGCGGCACGGCTGTAATCGTCCGTGCTGAGGCTGCGGCGCAGCTCCTGATCGTAGACGATGTCATAAATGGGCAACGCGCGGTAATTCCCGTCGATCGGGGACTGCGTGTAAAGGGGCACGATGGCGCCGCCGGTCACTTTTTTGGATGTGCGGTCGATATAGACGTCGATCAGCATGCTCGTATCGCCCTGGTATTCCCGGTATATATTTGCAAAATTTCCCGGGCAATAGGCGGTAAAAACGGTGCGGCCGCCATATTCCTCCAACAGTGTGGGCTGGACGGCATGAGGATGGTCCCCAAGAATGATGTCCGCTCCCAGCTGTTTGAACAGTTCGAACCATTTTTTCTGTTCGGCATCCGGATCGTTGCGAAACTGTGTGCCCATATGCGGCAGGACGAGGATGAGATCCGGGTTCAAGTCCCTGGCCTCGGAGAAATCCTGCGTTACGGAGGCTTTCAGTTCGTCAAACAGCCTGCCGCCGGTCTCTGCGGCGATGGACGTCACATAGGATAATTCCCCGCGGGCCAGTTCCTCTGCCGTATAACCGTTGCTTCCGAACGTATAAGAGAGGACCGCGATCCGAAGACCGTCTTTTTCTATCAGCTTGATCCGGCTGTTCTTTTTTTCTTCCCAATCCCTGTAAGAACCGGTATGATCGAGTTCCAGTTCATCCAGAACGTCCAACGTGCGTTTGGCGCCGTCCGGCCCCTTATCCAGGAGATGATTGTTTGCGGTAGTCACGAGGTCGAAGCCGGCGGCCTTGACGGCGCTTGCGAAAGCATCCGGAAAATTGAGGGAAAGCGTCTTGCCGTCGTCAAAATTGCTGGTTGTGTATCCGGCTTGTTCGCCGGCCAGGGGTCCCTCCAGGACGCCGATCGCGAAATCCGCGGAGGAGATATATTTTCCGGCATATGCAAATACGGGTGAAAAATCGTAGCCGTTTTCCGTATAAGCGCGTTTGACCTGGTCTTCGAGGAGGATCAGATCGCCTGCAAACGTGATGCGGAACGCGCTTTCGAACTCCTGTTTTTTCTCGCTGCTCATAACGGGATAAAGGATGTCGCGGGTCCCGCGCTGCAAAAAACTCTGGCCGGTGCGGGCGTCGGAAACGGCGATGGCTGCGGCCGGGAGCACATAGACGGAAGCGACGGCCGCCAAAAGCAGCCGGGCCAGATGTACGGAAAGCCGTTTGCTGCCATGGTTGGTAAATACTTCCGTGAGCGCGCCTGCAAAGCGGTTCAGCAGCCGGGCGAGGAGATCATTTCCGAAAGCGAGACAGATGACCGCAGTCGCGGCGGCCGCGGTGAGGATCAGCGCCTGCACGCTGCCGGTAAGCTCCGGCTTTCCGCCGAGCATCAGGGTTATAGGGCGGTGGATCAGGTAGATCCAAAGGGAATTCCTACCAAACATTGTAAGGAGCGGCAGGTTTCGGCTGCAAACCGCCGATCGGAGAAACGCGATCATCAGAAATGCGGCCGCAAAAAGCAGGAGTCTGACCAGCGCGTCCTGCGAATGGTCATAGCCTGGCATCAGGAGCATATCGTTATCGTAATGAAAAACGTATTTTGTCCACAGGGTCAGAACGACTGCCGCTGCGAGAAAGAGACCCGCCCGGAGGCGCCGCCTGGCGGGAGGGATGCCGGTCCATTTCAAGGCCTCTTCCCGCGTCAGCAGAAAGCCGGTCATATAAAAGGGATAAAAGCAGATGGTCCGGGAGACCGCCAGCGTGTTGTCGATGGAACCGTAAAATCCGGCGAGCAGGGCGGCGGCCAGCAGGAGCAGGCGTATATGTTTCAGGCCGGCGAGGTGGCGCGCCGTCAGTCTCCACCAGATCAGGGAAAGCAGGAACCAGCAGGAATACATCGGTTCCAGCAGAGAACCAAGGCCGTAATAAAAGCAGAATCCGCTGTTGAAGAGAAAATACAGTACCGCCAGGCGGATCAGGGATGCGGCGGAACAGGCGTGTTCGCTTTTGCCGAAATATCCGGAAACGAAAGCGAACGCGGGCATATGGAAGATATAGATCAGGCCGCACAATCCGTTTATGACTGCATGTTCCTGATATTCCCAGAGAATGTGGGCGAATACGGTCAGAACGATCAGGATTCCCTTTATATTGTCCCAATATGGGCTCCTGCTTTGGTCGGGATTCATCCGGTACACCTCCTGAAAACGGGTTTATTCAGGAAAAATATAGCATAGAACCCGATGATTGTCTATTAAAAATGGGAAGCCCGGAAAGATCAAAACGAAGTCTGTGAAAGAGGCGGGGAACAAATAAGTAAATTTTAACATTTAGGCGGCACCGGCGGCATTTTTGTGTTTTTTACGGAAATATAAAGTTTTCGAAAGATTTTCACTTGTCATGGATGGAATGTTGATGTATAATGATGCTGATTTTTAATTAAAGTCTACAACAGAAAATTCTACGAAGAGAAACCGGGGGAATGGATATGAATATCTCGATTGCAATCGCAGACACCGATAGAGATTATGTGAGCCGTCTTTCCGAAGTGCTTCAGCAGTATGACGAACTGACGATCCATATCTATACGAATGGGCAGAAGCTCCAGCAGGCTATTGACAGCAGCCGTTTTGATGTGGTTTTGTTTGATCCCGATGTCTCAGACACACGCCTGACGTTTGGCAGCAAAGTCAAGCTGCCCGTTTGCCTCTACAGCGACGAGGCGCATAACGCCAGCCTCTATGCAGATCTTACCCAGGTCATCAAATATCAGAGAGTGAGCAATATTTATAAAGAGATCGTCAAAGAATATGCGGAAGTTGCCGGATATTCGGCTGATTTTGATATGTCCCAGAGTACGTTCATGCTGGCGGTGTACTCGCCCATCGGCGGCTGCGGGAAGACAACGGTGGCTTTAGCTTTGGCCAGCGCCATCGTCGCGAAAGGCATTTCGGTGCTGTTCCTTAATATCGAGCAGCTAAGCAGTTCTTTCTGTGTGAATCCTCAGAAAGAGTCCGGCATCGTGTCTTTGGTGGAATTGGCGGAGATGGATCTGAACGGCGGCAGCATGGGGAAGAAAGAAAAAGGCGGAGATTCGAAAGAGAAAGAGCAGGTCAATTACGGTCTGAAGATCAAAGGGCTTTGGAAGCCGGGGCTGGACGGTATGTATTATATTGAAGGCTTTGACCGGCTGGCCGATTATGATGCGACGACGGCGGAAGACATGTCGACGCTGTTAAACAAGATCAAACGGAGCGGCGTCTGCAGCGTGATCATTATCGATATGGGAAGCGGGCTGGACGCGATCGGAAAAGCCGTATTGGCGGAGGTGGACCGTATCGCCATCGTAGAACGTGCCGGGGAGCTGCCGGCGATGAAGATGGAGTTGTTTGCCCGGCAGGGGATCGTAAATGAGCATAAGAATAAAATGGTGCGGATCTATAATTTCGTGGAAAGCAATTCCAGATATGGGTCCGGCCTGGATGTGCCGCTGCTGGGAAGCATACATAATTACGGAAATGCCAAGCTGGCATCCGTGATTCATTCGATCGGCAAGAACGGCGAGATCGCCATAGACCAGATTATTAAGAGATAAAGGAAAGATCAGAGGGGACCGTCATGGCAGAGAATTATTTTATGAAAGAAGTCACGGAACTGAAGAAAGCGGTTCAGGAGGCCAGTCGAGTCCGGGATTATACCGATGAGGAGATCACGCAGCTGATCGATCAGAAGATCGCAGAGCGGATCGAATGGGCCCGCGTGAATGATACGGATACATATTGGTTCTACCAGAATATGTCCTTTAAGGATAAGAACACCTTAAAGTATACGGTTACGGAGTCTGTAGAAGGTTTGGGTATCCTGGGCAAGATCATCACGGATCCGGATATCACGGAGGTCATGATCAATGGATACGATAAAATCTTCGTGGAAAAGGCCGGCAAGCTGATGCGATTGGACGAGCATTTTGAAAGTCCGGAGGATCTGGTCCGCATCGTACAGAGGTTTGTCAGCAGCATGGACCGTACTGTAGACGCCAGTAACCCGATCGTCGACGCCCGTCTGGAGGATGGTTCCCGTGTGCATGTGGTATTTCCGCCGGTAGCGCTCGACGGGGCGACGGTGACGATCCGGCGTTTCTCGAAGACGCCGATGACTGTAGAAAAATTGCTGGATTATAAATCCATCACCCCAGAGGTGGCGGATTTTCTGGAAAAGGTAGTCAGGTCCCGCCATAACGTTTTTGTCTGCGGAGGTACCGGCAGCGGCAAGACCACATTCCTGAATGCGATCTCCAACTTTATCCCGCCGTGGGAGCGCGTAATCACCATTGAGGACTCGGCGGAACTGCAGATTAAAGGTATCCCCAATCTGGTCCGCATGGAGACGAAAAAGGCCAATTCGAAAGAGGCGACGGAGATCACGATCCGCGATCTGATCAAAGCATCCCTTCGTATGAGGCCGGACCGCATCGTGGTCGGCGAGGTCCGCGGCGAGGAGGCACTGGATATGCTTCAGGCCATGAATACCGGCCACGACGGCAGCCTGTCCACCGGTCACGCCAACTCCGTGGAAGGTATGCTGAGCCGTCTGGAGACGATGGTCCTGACCGGAAGCGCGGATCTTCCGCTGGAAGCGATCCGGCAGCAGATCGGCGAGGCGGTGGATTACATCATCCATCTTTCCAGGCTCCGCGATTTCTCCAGGAAATGTATGGAGATCACGGAAGTGGTCGGATATAAAAACGGAAAGATCGAGCTGAACCCGATCTACAAATTCGAGGAGGACGAAAACTCCACCGTGAAGAAAGTATCGGGGCGGCTGCACCGGACGGAAAACAAGATCATAAACCAGGATAAGTTCATCCTGGCAGGAATCTACGATTATCTGGAGGACAAAGATGGCGCAAGGCGGTAAAGAAAAAGTCAGGATTAAGTATTATGAAGACAATATGACGAAAACGCAGCATCTGTTGGCTTATCTGGGGTTTTCGGCGGCGATCGGTGTGATTTTGTATATTTATTATCATCTTTGGATCGTGGCGATTGTCGGAGGACTGCTGGTCGGGATCTTTCAGGAAAAGAATTATTCCAAATCCGTGATCCGCAAGCGGCAGGCGCGTCTGAAGCTGCAGTTTAAGGAATTTCTTGAGATCGTTTCGATTTCAGTCAGCGGCGGCAGCGGCCGTTCGCTGGAAAATGCGATCACAGATTCGCTCCGGGAACTGAAGATGGTGTTCAATGCGGACGCGGATATCGTGCGGGAAGTAGCGCTGATCGTCAGCGATTACGAGCAGGCGGGCATTCCGATGGTGGCAGGATTCGAAGAGCTGGGCAAGAGGAGCGAGATCGACGATATTATCAGTTTTGCGACGATCTTTAAGACGATCGAGGGAAAGACCAGCGATTTCGGCTACATCATCGCTCAGACCCGTGATATCATCAAGGACAAGGTGGAGATCACGATGGAGATCGAGACCAGTATCACGTCCGCCAAATCGGAGGCATATATGATGCTGGTGCTTCCGCTGGTATTGATCATTGTTATGTCGGCGATGGGAAGCGGCTTCCTGGATTCGCTGTTTACTACGCTTGTCGGCAGGGTTTCCGCTACGTTTGGCGTGGTATGTACGTTTGCGTCTTATGTGATCGCAACCAGAGTGACGGAGATCGAAGTTTAAAAGGAGGATGCAGCGATGATTACAATAGTATTGATGGCGGTCATGACGGTTATGGCTGTGTTCTTCCTGGTCGAATCCGGCAAGGCAGGCAGAGGAGCGGCCGCAGAGGTGGTTCTCTCCAGGGCCTGGAGCAACCGGTTCGAGAAGCAGGTGCTGGAAGAGAAGAAAGAAGCTTACATAGAACAGTATAATAAATATCACAGGATTAAGGAAAAAAAGGCGCGGAACCAGTTAAAGGAATGGGATAAGCAGATTGCGGCTTACCAGAAGAATGAAGAGACCTACATGTCCGGAAAAAAATTCTCCATTCTGGATCAGGTCACGCTTTTCGGCTATCAGCTGCTGGTGGATATTAAGCTGGACGGAGACAATAATCTGCTGCGTGCCCTGACCAACAGCTGCGAGCGTTCCGGTTACGTGGAGCTGGAGCGGACCCAGGAGACCAGCGGCAAGAAAAATTCCGCAATCTACGCGTATTATCTTCTGGCGTCCCTGTTCGCTTATGTGTATGTGGGCGTCATGCTGGCCTGCTTTATCGGGGTCGTCATAATCGCCGCGGATAACGCCGGTATGGGAGCCGTGATGGCGACACTGGTCGCATTGGGAGGCCCGGCGCTGTACGGATATGTTCCATACGATAATCTGCGTGCGAAAGCCGCGAAACGCCAGGAGGAGATCGATCTGGGGTTCCCCAACGCAATCTCCAAGATCACGCTTTTGTATATGGCAGGTATGAATATTACGAGAGCTATTGAGGAAACTGCCGCGAGCGATGATTCTCTGATGTACCGCGAGCTGCGGCTGGCGCTCAAGGAGATCGAACGCGGCGCGACTGTGCAGGCGGCCCTGACCAGGATACAGTACCGCTGCGATAATAAATATCTGGATAAAATGGTTACGGTTGTGACGAAGAGCTATATAGCCGGCAATATGAACCTGGACAGCGATCTGAAAGCGATCAACGACGAGTGCTGGCTGGATAAAAAGCATAACGCGAGGCGAATGGGCGAAGCGGTGCAGAACAAATTGTTTGTGCCCACGATGCTGATGTTTATCGGGATCCTGGTAGTGATTATCGTTCCTGCGATGTCCGGTTTTAGCTTTTAGGATCGGGGCAGGGTGGTAATAAAAATCTAAAAAGGAGGAGAAAAAGCGATGGAACTGTTGGAGACCATGTGTATCTATGCATCGATCATGGCGATGAAGACCAGAGAAAGGGTAAAGAGTTTTCTTGAATCGCAGTCCGGCGTATCCAATGTGGTGGCTACGATCATCATCCTTTTGATCGTGGTTTTGATCATTGGTGTATTCTGGAAACAGCTTCAAAAATGGCTCAATGGTATGATGCAGACTATTTTTGGTACTTCGTTCGATGCTAACGATTTGTCGAATGGACTTCCCTCATAATAGGGATATAGAGTATCAAAAAGTTAGATTTGGAACAGAGAGGGGCAGATATATGCGAGCAGGAAATACACGATCCCAAAACCAAAGAGGAAGCGCGGAAGTAGAGGCGATCTTCATTATGCCGATCGCTATCTTAAGCGTACTGCTGCTTTTATATCTGGCCCTCTTTCTATTCCAGCGGGCAAATCTCCAGGCGGGCCTGGAGACGGCGCTTGTATATTACAAAAATACGGTCACGGATACGTATGTGAAGCATAACAGTGATGTGACCTATACAGGAGGAGACGGAAGCAGTATAGGAGCGGGAAATTCCTATTCTGCAGGCGAGCCGCTGTCCCCGTATCGGGGAATGTTTGGGGATGGAAGCAATATCGGTGATGCGGCGGCATTTAAGAAATTTTTCCTGTCGGTGGCGGGAAATCAGTTGTTCGACGACGATCCGCAGGTGACGGTCGAGTTTTCGAATTATATTTATTTGAAACAAATTCATGTGACAGTGACGCAGAAAGTAGATGCGCCGATCGATTTCAGTATTTTGGGAGTTGGAAACGAATACACGATATCCGCCTCGGCCCGCGTGGCCGTGGTCGATCACGATACGGTGATCCGTGATCTGGATTATGCAATAGATCTGCTGGAGGATACCAAGCTCGGGGAATGGGCGAGGAATTTTGCAGCGAAAGCAGGGGAAATTTACGGTAAGATCAAAGAAGTTCTTCATATGTAAAAACGAAAAGGGAGTATGAAGATGAGCAGTTTGCTGAAAAAGAACGGAAAAAGCAAGAGGGCGAAGAAAAAAAGACGCGGCAGCCACGGCATCATTACGGTGTTTGTAACGCTGATCATGGTGCCGGTGGTGGCGATCAACGGGATCCTCGTCGATGCGGCCCGTATTAAGCTGTATAGTTCCCAGGCCGTCATGGCGGCGGACGCATACGGGGATGCGGTGCTGAGTGAGTTTGACAATCTTCTCAAAGATCTTTACGGACTTTTTTCGGTCACACAGAACGAGGACGGCCTGAATGCTCTGAAGACATACGCGGAATATGCGGGTTACGCTTTCAATCCAAATGGGGACGGGAGCGGAAAATTTTCGGGGTTCATGCCGTATAAGGACGCGGACGTGGATATCAGCTATACGAAAGTGGAGGGCGCCAGCCTGTCCAACAATAATGTGCTGATGACGCAGATCAGCGATTTCATGAAATACCGCGTGATCGGAGAGTTCGCGGAGGGCTTCGGACTGCTGGACGCGCTGAGCAGTATGGATCACATGGACGCGGATATGGACGCCATGGACGAGCGTACCGAGATCACAAAGAACAGCACGAAAGCGCTGGAGAAGATCAACGAGTATTATAAGATCCTGAAATCTATCAACGGATATCCGAGCTATATGCAGGCGAGGAAAAACGCGATCACTGCCTACGGCAATAAACTGACGGAGGTAGCGAGAAGCGAGGACTATAAAAAATACATAAATTATCTGCAGCACAAAGCGGAAATCGACGCCGCGAAAGAGAAGCAGGAGCGTATCCAGAAGGCGGAGGAAGAAGCAAGAAGGAAACAGGAAGCAGCAGAAAAGAACAAGGATAAGGATGGCGGCAGTTCGACGCCGGCTGCTCCGTCGCCTCCGGCAGAGACGATGACGGAGGAAGAGCTGAAGCTGGTAGAGCAGTATGTAGACGTCGAATCCTATAAAGGGCTTTTGCGGGCGACGTTCAGGAACTGCAAAGACGAAGCGGAGAGACTGGACTCGAACCCGATCGATTTTGATAACGCGGGAAGTTTAATCGACGCTTTGACGAGAAAGGCGGGAGAGCTGGACGGCGTTTTAAGCACGCTCCAGCAGCAGGTAGCGAACCTGAAAGCCAAGCTTCCGGGCTGCTCCGAAGAAGTGAAGAAAGGTCTTCAGGAAGAAATTGATACCCTGGAACAGCTCACAGAGATTGCCGATGATTTCAAAGACACCTGCGAGAGGATCAATGCCCATGATAATAAGGGCGCGAACTCAAGCAACAAAACGGCGGTAAAGAATGCGACCACTCAGCTGAACGATGCGAGAGGGAATATCATAGACGGCAATGTGGAACCGCTGTCCGCTGCGGATCAGGGATATTGGCCGCATTCGGTGGAGCTGAGATGGTATAATTTCCAGGATGATAAAAAGCAGTTTTATGACGAACTGACGAAACTGTGCGGAAACGGTTCGAGCGGCGACAAAAACGCCGGCGACGAAGACATTGAAAGCGCAGAAAACGCTCAGAAAGAGGCGGAAGAAGAGGCGGGACTGGATAAGGACGAGTCGACTTCAGCCAGGGATATTCCGAGCGGTATCGCATCCCAGATGCAGTCTGCGGGCAGTTCGGGCGATGTGCCTAATTGGACCAGTTATTTTTCGAACGGTCTTTCCTTTGATGCTCTGGCAAGTGCGGGCACCAATGTGCTGGATAAGTTTTTGGTTACCACTTATGATTTCGGGATGTTTTCCAGCCGGGTATCGGGGATCGCGCCGGAGGAGGACATGGACTCCGGGTCGAATACGGAAGAAGAATACGCGGATTACAGCCTTACCAAGATAAAGATGTCGAAAGACGTGAATTATCTTTACGGCGCGGAGCTGGAATATATATTGGGAGGACATAACAGTTCGACGTCGAACCTGAATAATACCAGAAATATCATCTGCGGCATCCGTATGACATTGAACTTTGCGTCTTCCTACTCGATTAAAGAAGTAAACGATGCGATCAAGGCGATCGCGGATATTGCCGCGGCTGCCGCGACGGTGGCAGCGCCTGTAGTAAGGATCGCGGTGAGCGGCGCTTTGCGGCTGGCTTTTGCGGGGATCGAGATGGCCGCGGACTGGACGGCTCTTAAAAAGCGGGAGAATGTGGTGTTTTTCAAGCAGGATCTGGATGAACTGGAATCTCCGGGCAGGATCAAGGGCCTGCTCAAAGGGAAAGTGAGTGAAGGTACGGGAAAGAGCGACAGCTTCAGCCTCTCATACGAGGATTATCTGTATGTATTGATCTGCCTGTTTATAGACGATAATACGCTGCTCTCGCGAACGTCGAACCTGATCACGCTGAATGTGAATCAGGCGCAAAACAGCGGCGATACATTGAGCTCTCTGAAGTTTAAGATGTCGGATACCGTGACGGCGGTTAAAAGCACCTGCAAGATAAGGGCGGATTTTGTGATCGTACCGGAAAACATCGGCAATTTGTTTTATTCTCCGGAGATGAATGCGCAGATCGAAGCGATGGAAAGCGGTTATTATGGGTATTCGGTAATACGAGGCTATTAAAAAGGGGATGATGCTGTGAAAACAGGAAAGAGCCGGGAGGCAGGGATGCTTACGGTGGAGGCCGTGCTGAGCCTGGTGCCGTTCATCATCGTGATTCTGGGAATCACATCATTCATTAACATATTTATGCTGCACAATAAGATCCAGTATGCGCTGTATGAAATGGGAAGCGAGCTGTCCGCCTATACGTATCCTTATCAGGCGCTGGGCCTGCGTTCCGCGGATCTGGGGCTTAAGAAAGATATCGATACCCAGACGGAGCCGGTGGATAAGGCGATCCAGGAAGTGACGGATTTTATGGGGCAGCTGGAATCGTTCCAGAACAGCGCGGCTGGGATCAAGACGGATCCGTACAATGGAGTGCAAAAAACGATAGAAAACGGGAAGCAGGTGATCGAGAAAGGGAAGCAGGTGGCGTCTACCGGACGGGAGCTGCTGAGCGACCCGATGTCCATCGTCAGAGGCGTGATCTTTCTGGGAGTTGAAGCCGGAGAGAAGAGAGGAAAGACGTTCCTGCTGGAACTGATCTCCGACGGTTTCGCAAATGTTTATCTGGACGCGAGTTTTGAAGAAAATCAGCCGCTGAGCGCGGATCAGTACCTGAAGCATTACGGCGTCGAAAACGGCACGGACGGCCTGGATTTTTCAGCGAGCGAACTTTTCAGCAGCGGCGATTACCGGATCATCGATTTTGTTGTGGAGTATGATGTGGAAGTATATCTGTTTAAATTGTTTTTTAAGGACCCATGTATTCATGTCGTGCAGAGATGTACGATACCGGCCTGGCTGGACGGCGACGGCGTGCATTATTCAAAATAAGGAGGAATCCGGCGGATGGGAAAGTATCTGTCTCTGGCGGTGGCAGTGGTTTCGCTGCCGTGCATATACTGGGGAATTATGATGCTGCAGCGCTCTTCTTTTGAAAAAGAAGAGAATCAAACGCGCGTCCCGCTCCGTTCTGTGGCCGAGCTGGCGGTTATGGCATCGGCGGAGGCCGCATTGGTGAGCGTATGGTATAAAGAAGTGTATCAGGCCGGCGATTATATGACCTTTTGGCTGTTATTTGCGGCGCTGGCCGGGATGACGGTCGTCTGTATCACCGATTACCGGGAGAGGATCGTTCCCAACCGCGTTCTTTTGCTCATGCTGGTTGTCTCCGTGTGGATCATCGGGTTTCAGGGCGTGCGGGATATGGACGCGGTGCTGCGTGTGCTGCCGTCGATCGTGCTCGGCTTTCTCTTTTGCCTGCTGTCGTTCGGCATGGGGTACTTTTTCAGCCGCGGGAACATGGGGGCGGGGGATGTGAAGCTGGCTTTGGTCCTGGGGATCCTGCTGACCGGAGAATACGTAGTCGGCGCGATCCTTTACGGCTGTATTGCCGCCGCTGTTTATTCAATCATACAGATGATCAGAAAAAAACTGACACGAAAAGATATGATCCCTTTTGTACCGTTTTTGTATATAGGGCTGATCATCGAGTATTTCGTGAGATAGGGGAGTTGAATTATGGCTAAGAAAAAAAATGTGGTGAAGCAGGCCAGCGGCCTGACAGGGTTGATCGTGATTCTGATGATCGTGGTGGGATGGCTTCTGGCGGCCAGCGTTGTGCTGCTGGACGATACGGCGGCGAAGCAGGCGCAGCTGATCGAATCCGGCCGGGAATTTTTGAAAGATAAATTATATGTCCGGGCGGCGGAGCGATTTACGACGGCGCTGCAGGATTACAAGACGGATCAGAACCCGGCCTATGAGACAGAACTTCTCTCGATCTACAAAGAAGGGAATCTGATGGATCAGTATTATGCGCTGATCGATTCCCGCAGAAGCAGCGGGACGGCGCAGGTTCAGGAGTACCTGGACCGGGCCCAGGGCTTTTTGGACGCCGGGTCCACGAGCCGGGCGGTCGATGTGCTCAAGGAAGGGGTCGCGGCGACGGGGGCGGAAGAACTGGTCGTTCTGTATGAATCCGTACGGTATGAGTGCCAGCCGGCTTCCACGACGTTCACGGAGCTGGTCCAGCCGTCGGCGGATTGGTACGTACCGGCTTTTGACGGAGAACATTGGGGGTATATCGGGAGCAACGGGAGAACGGCGATCGAGTTTCAGTATGAAGAAGCGCTGCCGTTTGCGGGCAATTATGCGGTCGTGAAGCTGGACGGCGTTTATACGCTGATCGATAAGGACGGCAACTGGAACGCGGTTGATAAAGAGGGGCTGGATAAGGTCACGATGGTGGTTGGAACTGGGCTCATCGGAGTGAAAGACGGTCAGTACCGTATCTATACGAATACATTTGCGAGAACCTCGGAGGAAACGTATGAGAATGCGTGCCTCAATGACAACGGGATCATAGCCGTCCAGAAAGGCGGCAAGTGGGCGCTGTTAAGCGCAAACCTGGAACCGATTACGGATTATGTCTTTTCCAATGTGGCCTTTAACAGCCGCGGCCAGATCTTCAGCGGTGACTTTGCGGTCGTAGCGGATGAGAACGGATATTTCCTGATCAACAGCAAGGGAGAAGCATATTTCGGAGAGCGCTTTGCGGATGCGAAAGGGATGGAAGGCGGATTCTTCGCGGTGGCGGATGCGTCCGGAAAATGGGGATTTGCGAATGAGAAAGCGGAAGTGATCGTGCCTTATGAGTATGACGACGCCTGCTCGTTTTCCAATGCTCTCGGCGCGGTGAAAGTGGCCGGCCAGTGGGGATACGTCAACAAATATAATACGATGATCATAGAACCGCAGTTTGAATCGGCGTATCCGTTCCTGGAAGGGTACGCATTGACGACGGATGCAACAGGATATTATAAGATTCTCAAACTGAAATTTTTTGACCAGTTCTAAATTATGATAGGAGAGAGGGGAAAGAGAATGCTGAAAGATGTTGTGATCGCAAATAAAAGTTATACGAAGTTTACGGTATCGGAAGAGGATGAACTGGATATGATCGCTTTGAAAGTAATGAAGCAGGATTGTCCGGATTTTTTGATGCCGATCCGGACGATGGAGATCGACGGGGAGATGGAAATCCGCTATGAATTGACCGGCGGGATGCGTTTATCGTATATGTCGAGAGAGTTATATAAAAAAGAATTTTACAATATGCTCATTAACATGCTGACCCCTTTCAAAAACTGCAACGACTGGTTTCTGGATTATCATTATATCCTGCTGGATGAAAATTATATCCTGGTGGACAAAGGCGGTCAGTCGGTGAAATATGTTTATCTGCCGGTGGCTGCCTGTGCAAACACGGACGAGCGGATCAAGGGATTTTTTATGGATCTGATCTTGCGCACAACGGTGCTGGACGACCGGGGCTGCATGGTGGAGCCTTTACGGATCATAAACAGCGGCGATTCGAACCTGATGGTGCTGCTGAATTATCTTCTGAAGCAGTCTTCACAGGGAGGCGGACAAAGCGTAAAACAGGATTCGCCGCGTCAGGATCCGCCCAGGCACCAGGACTCGCCCAGGCGTCAGGATCCGCCGCGTCAGGATCCGAAGCCTGTGGAGGAGGATCGTAAGAGAGGTGTTTTCCCGAGAGGAAATGACCATGTGGCCGAGAAAAAGCAGCAGGAACTGGGGAGCGCTGCTGAACTCAAGCCGGAACAGAAATCGGATGGTTCCAGGCCGGGACAGATATCAAAAGAATTTGGAAAGAATGATGATCAGAAGAGATTGATGGACAGTCTCTTTGGTGACGGGGAGAACGACGAGGAAGACTCGAAGAAGAAGCATAAAAAAGAAAAAGAGCCGAAGAAAGCCAAGGAAAAGCCGGAGAAACAGGAGAAGTCAGGGGGCGGTTTCCTGGGCGGACTGTTCAAAGGAAAATCCAAGGAAGAGCCGGAAGAGGCCGGCTATTTCCAGCAGCAGAGGCAGGAACCGGTTCCGGAGAGGCAGCAGAGACAGCAGGCGGAGCAAAGGCAGCCTCAGCAGTCTCAGCCATCTTATTATGATCCTAGAACATACATCAATAACAATGGAGACGGTGACACGATGATCGGCGGCGGAGAGGAGGTTCGCGATAACCACACGCTGCGTCTGCGGCTGGAGGATTGCGACGGCTGCGAGTGTCCTAAGATGATCGAGTTGAATTTGGAGAAAGGGTTTGCAACGGTCGGACGGATCGGTAAGGACGGACAGCGGAAAGCGGATTTCTGCTTCGATATGTCGGTCAGCTTTGTGAGCCGGCTGCATTTCCGGGTAGAGATGGAGGAAGATCACTGGCGCGTGATCGATCTGGGTTCTGCCAACGGCACTTTTGTGAATAACCAGAAGCTGGTGCAGAATATGCCGGCGCCGGTGCGGATCAACGATAAGATCATGATCTACTGCAATCAGCGCAGCATGGTATACCGCGTTTGCTGAGTAAGGGCGGAGTATCCATATGGTGGTGTTCACGGGTTGTATAACAGATAAGGGAAGTTATAAGAAAAAGAACCAGGATCGGGCCGTCTGTCATGTCGGCGGGGATAAAAAAGCCCCCTGGCTGGTAGCCTGCGTCTGCGATGGGATCGGGAGCTTTGCTCAGAGCGAGATCGCAGCCGAGATGGTGACGAACGGTATCACGAATTGGTTCCATGGCATGGAAAAGCTTTATCCGAAAAAACTCAACGAGGATACCCTGCTGGAAGATCTGGAGATGACGCTCCGGGAGCTGAATGAACTGGTCTGTGAATACCGCGGTGAAAACGCGATCGACATTGGCTGTACGATGTCTGTATTGCTCCTGTTGGGACGGAATTACTATATTTTTCATGCGGGAGACAGCCGGATCTATCTGGTCCGCGGCGGATTGTACCAGATCACGCGGGACGAGGTCTGTATGGTTGAGAAAGATGGACGGATGAAAAGTCTTCTGGCCAACTATATCGGCAGGAACCCGCAGCTCTGGATGAGCAAACTGGGAGACGCGGTGCAGGAAGGGGATATGCTCCTGATGGGGTCGGACGGGCTCTTCAAACGACTGGTCTACAAGGATGTGGCGGACTGTGCGGGCGGTATAAAGAACGACAAAAAGGCCCAGAAAGCGTGCGAAGCGCTTTTGCAGACTGTGATGGGACGGGGAGAAACGGATAATATTTCCTGCATCATGATCTATATATCGTCGCTGTAAGGGCGGCAGGGGCGTCGGGGGTTTCTAAAACGTCCGGGGCGGAGACGTTTCGGCGCAGCCGTTATTCGGACAGGGCGGCCAGAATGATGCCGAGCAAAGCCGTAAACAGGAGATGGTAGCCTGCAAAGATGCACCAGCCCTTGAAAGCGGAGCGGTAATGCCCCTGGCAGCGGAGCAATAGAAGCGCCGTAAAGAAGAGGTACCAGCCCGCGGCCAGGACCAGCGGACGACGCCACAAAAGCAGGAAGCTGACGCCGTAAAAAAGCAGGAACCCGCCCTCGATCAGCGGATAGCGGACGGGGATCGGTTCATGACAGAAGCGGCACCGGCCTTTCAGAAAGATCCAGCTCAGGATCGGGATCTGATGATGGACCGGCAGTTTGTGGCGGCAGGACGGGCAATAGCAGCCTGTGGTGATCAGAGGTTCATCGTGACGGACGCGGTGATCGACGGTGCCGAAGTAAGCGCCCATTACGCCGCCAAAGAGAGACGCGCAGATAAAAAGCACTATAAAATGAAACGATGTCATGGCAGTTTCCTCCTGTGGGATTCGCTTCTATCTTAGTCATTGGCCGAAGAAAAGTCAAGCGCCGGCGAAGAAGCGTTTTTTGATAAAATACAAAAGAGGGGATTGCCTGCCGGAAAAGTGTGTTATATAATAAAAATCATAAAAACAAGCTACAAAGGAGGGTAAGAACATGAAGTTTGAGCAGGTTTGTCAGTCATTAAACGCGTACTTTGGACAGCATCCGGTTTTCAAGGTCCTGCTGCCGCTGGGGATGCCGATCATGATGGTGTGCGTGATCCTGCAGGAGGTAGGACGGTTTATCAGTCTTGGCTCGGCGATGAGCACGATCACGTTTTTCGGCTTCTTTCTGGGACTTTTGCTGGTGATCTCCCTGTGCAATTTCAAGATGGCGGCCATCGGCCTGGGCATATATGCGCTGGGTTATCTGTATGCGGTTTTGAGAAGTCTGATCCTGTACCACTCTGTCAATTACAGCAGCATCATTTATCTGCTGGTGTTTGGCTTCTTTGCGTATGAGGCTTACAGGAAGTCGCTTTTAATCAATAAATAGGGGGTATAAACGCTATGGCGAACTGGAGAGATAATTTCAGCAAGATGACGCAGTCCGCGATCACCAAGAGCAAAGAGATGGCGGAGGTGACGCGGCTGAATATGGAGATCAGCACGCAGACCCAGAAAGTCAAGGAGCTGTACGCGCAGGCAGGCGAGCGCGTGCTGGAGAACGGACTGGCGATGGACGATCCGACGATCGCGGATCTGGCGTCCCAGCTGGCGACGCTGAAGCAGAATATTCAGGCGAACCAGGAGAAGCTGAACGACGTAAAGAACATTAATATCTGCCCGAACTGCGGAGCGGAGGTCGCCAGGACCAGCAAGTTCTGCGACAAGTGCGGCACCGAGATGGTGAGGGTATCCCTGGAGGCGCCTGCCACCGTGTGCAAGGCCTGCGGCAAGCCGATCGAAAAGGGCGCGATGTTCTGCGGGGCCTGCGGAGCCAAACAGGAATAAGCGATAGAGGCTGAAGAAGATGGGGGTGCCTGGATTCTTTAGCCTTTTGTCTTACTCTGCGCCTGAAACGGACAGAAGAAATATCGGATAGCGGGAGAAAAGCGGATGAGCGGAAATGAAGAAACGTATCGCAGTAAAAAGGATTTTTTCGATAAGCTGAATGAAAGTTACGACCAGATCAAGCAGATCAGCTCCGGCGGCGGCGGCATCATTTATCAGGGCGTCCACAAGCGGCTGGGGCAGAAAGTCGTATTGAAGAAGATCCGGTCGGATAAGGTCAGCATCATCGGAAGCGAACGGGAAATGAAGATCCTGATGAGCCTGAAGCATACCTATCTGCCCAGGATCTACGATTTCTGGCATTACGAAGATGAAGTTTATACGGTGATGGAGTTCATCGAAGGGAAATCGTTTCAGGAACTTCTGGACGCCGGGAGAACGTTTAAAGAGAAAGATGTGATCCGCTGGACCAGGCAGCTGGCGGAGGTGCTGGAATATCTGCATAATTCCGAGCAGCATATCATTCACAGCGATATCAAGCCGGCCAACCTGATGCTGACGCCGCGGGGCGATATCTGCCTGATCGATTTTAACGTCTCTCTGCTGCAGGGCGGCGAGGCGAATATGACGATCGGATATTCGGAGTACTACGCTCCGGTCGAGCAGCTGATCTGGGTGGAACTGGCGCGCCAGAAAGCGATCGCGCAGCCGGCGGCGAAAAAGCCGGCGGAAGGAACCGCGAAAGCCGGTTCGGCGGGCAGCCTGACCGGCGGCGGGAATTTTTCCGGGGCAGGATTTTCCAGGCCGGAGATGGTCAGGAGCGGCGGAGGCCGGACCCAGTCTTCGGAGGACGCCACGGAGGTCAGCGGCGATACCGATATGGGAGACGGCTACGCGGACGACGACGATACCTACGTGGAGAACCGCCGTGGGGATGGCGGCGAAACCGATATCGGCGGCACGGAGAACGAGGACGTTACGGAGGTTATGTCCGGAGGAGTGAGGCATCCGGCAGCGTCCGGGGACGCCGATGAGGAAGATACGGAGGTCATGTCCGGAGGAGTGAGGCGTCCGGCAGCGTCCGGGGACGCCGACGAGGAAGATACGGAGGTCATGTCCGGAGGAGTGAAGCGTCCGGTAGCGTCCGGGGACGCTGACGAGGAAGATACGGAGATTTCGTCGGGATACGGGAAACGTCCGGGAACGTCCGGAAAGATTGACGATGAAGAGACGGAGGTCGGATCCGGAGGCGGACGGACATACGCGGCGGAAAGCTCCGGCAGAACGGCGGCAGTTAAAAATTCCGGCGGCGCGACGGCGCAGTCTGTGTCTCAGACACCGAGACGGACGGGACGGACCCAGACGACGCAGCAGACCGGTACGAACATCCGGGAGTTCCGTTCGCAGAAAGCCCGCGAGATGATGGAGATCTACGGGAAGAAGCTGAAAGTCGACGAGCGCAGCGATATTTACAGCGCCTGCGCGACGATGTACCATATCCTGACCGGCAAGCGCCCGGCCCCCTGCTATATGAGCCTGGAGCCGGTGGAGACGGTCATGCCGTCGGTCAACGATGCGTTCGCGCAGATCCTGACCCGCGGTCTGCAGCAGGATCCGAAAAAGCGCTATAAAAATGTGTCGCAGATGCTGAAAGCCCTGCGCAAGCTGGCGAAGCTGACCAAATCCTATAAGCGCCTGCTTCACCGGCAGGATTTCGTGCTGATCCTGATGCTGATCGTGTTCCTGGGCAGCGCGGGAGCCACGTATATCGGATGGGGGATGCGCAACGACGGAGCCCTGGGAGAGAAGTTAGCCGTCGCGCAGGAAGATTACGCGGCCGGCGAGTATCAGGAGGGTCTGGATTATCTGGAGCAGAATATTTTGAAGAACCCGCTCTATCAGAACAGCGCCCAGATCAGCGAGGGGCATTATCTGGCGGCCGGATGCTATCTGGAACTGGGGGAGATCTCCGAGGCGGTCGAGGAATATCAGAGAGCCATTTTCCTGGATAATACGCAGCCCGCATATTACCGGGATTACGGAATCGCGCTGGCCCGGAGCGGCAATCTGCAGCAGGCCCGCGAGGCGCTTCTGCAGGCTCAGGCGAGAGGACTGGAAAGCAGCAGCCTGAAACTGCTGGAAGGCGAGATCGCCGGCCTGGAGGAGGATTATCAGGGAGCCGAGGCGGCGTTTCGGGAGTGCCTGGAGGAGACCGGTGACGCTTCGATCATCCTGCGCGCGGCCCTGAAGCTGGACGAGGTCCTGGCGGAGGGCGGCGACCAGGCGTATCCGGAGCGGATCGCGGCGCTGGAGGAAGCCAGGGAGAGACTGCCGAAAGAGAACCTCCTGCTGCTTTTGCAGAGGATGACGCAGGTGTACGGCGATTACGGGCAGCTGTCCGGCGATGCGTCCTATACGGAAAAGGCCGTGGATGCGCTGACGGTGATCATCGACGATCTGAAACGCGGTACAATGGTAGAATGGCTGGATAAGGCCGTTTACCTGCAGAGCCTGGGACGTTTCGATGAGGCGGAGGAGTGTCTCCTGGAAGCGGACGGGATCTATTCCGATAATTACCTGATCTATAAGCGGCTGGCTTTCCTGGAACTGGAAGTGCCGGATTATGAGAAGTTTGATACATATTTTAAGAAATGCGACGAACTCTATCAGAAACGGCCTTCCGGCGCGGAGCAGGATATGGAAATGGAATATCTCTACCAGATCTATGAAGAAGTTGTCATAAACGGCTGGTTGGAGGGATAGGAGTAAAAATGGGCGATTATTTATTTTTTGGCGGATTGGCGGGGATGGCGGCAAGCGCGGTGCTGACACTGATCCTGCTGCCGCTGTTCCGCTGGCAGCGGAAGAGAAAGCTGGCAAAAATCGAACGGGGAGAAGAATAGCGTATGAAGAAATTATGGAAGAATCATAAGCTTCTGGTGATCGGTATCCCCTGCGTTCTGGCGGCGGCGGTGGTGGTCGGGATCCTGATCTTTAATTACCGCCGGTCCGTTCAGGTCAGAGCGTGCATCGACGAGGCGAACCGGTACCTGTCCGAGCTGGATTATGAGCAGGCGATCGCCTCCTACCGGCAGGCCCTGGATATCGACGAGAAGAACCGCGAGGCGAATCTGGGTCTGGCCGAAGCTTACGACGCCAACAATATGTCGGTTTACGCGGAAAATGTTTATAAGAGCATGCTGGAGCAGGACAGTGGTCAGGCGGATGTGTACGAAAAGCTGGCGGATCTGTATATCCGGGACAATAAGCTGGACGAGGCCCGGGAACTTCTGGACACAGCCATGTCGCAGGTGCAGGACGAGGCGGTCACAAAGCTGTATTATGTGGCCAGGCCGGAGCCTCCCACATCCAGTTACGACGCCGGCGCTTATACGGACCGCATCCGCGTGGAGCTGATCCCGTCGGGCGAGAGGCAGACGATCTATTATACGCTGGACGGCTCGGAGCCGACGGAGGAATCCACTGCCTATGAAAAGCCGATCATTTTAAAAAACGGCAAGACGCAGGTGAAAGCCATTGTCGTCAATTCAACGGGCTACCAGAGTGACATCGCGGTATGGGATTACGATATCCAGATCGTGGATGTGCTGGTGGAGCTGGAGGAGCCGGTGATCGAGCAGATGGTGCGCCAGGAGCTGCAGATCCCCAGTGAGGAGCCGGTTTACAACGACGATATTGAGCAGATCACGGAACTGTATGTTATCGGTACAGGCATCATGAGTTTCGCCGATCGGAACAGCGTCTATCTGAAAGAAAATACCTATACGATCGACGGGTATGAATACGGTATGTCTGATTACGGCCGCATCACGACCCTCAACGACCTGCAGTATATGCCGTTTTTGGAGCGGGTGGTTGTAACCTATCAGCCGGATCTGGATATCAGCGCGCTGTCGCGGTGTACAGGGTTAAAGGAGCTCTGCCTGGTCGGAGACGAGCTGAACAGCCGGGATATCGCGGTGCTCGGCGGTCTGACCGGACTGGAGAAGCTGAACCTGGGCTGGAACCAGATCCAGGATATCTCGGTTTTAAGCGGCCTGACCAATCTGAAGTCCCTGGGAGTTTGGGGGAATCAGGTCCGGGACCTGCAGCCGGTGGCGGGCCTGACCAATCTGGAATACCTGGATTTTTCAGACAACGATGTGCAGGATATGACTCCGGTGGCGGGCCTGACGCAGCTGAAAGAGCTGTGGATGTACTATAACCGGATCAGCGATATCAGCGCCGTTTCGGGGCTGTCCAAACTGGAGGTCCTGATGCTGCGCGACAATCCCATCAGCAATCCGGAGGCGGTGCGGAGCATTTATCCGCATCTGACCAGGATCGATACGGATATTCTGAAGCTGGGAGGTGAGGAGTGATGCAGGAGAAGAAAAAAAGAAAGCTCCATCCGGCGCTGATCGTGGCGATTCTGATCGCGGTGGCGGCTGCAGCGGCAGGCTTGTTTTTCTTCCTCCGGGTGCGGCGGCTGGAAACGCAGGTGAAGCAGCAGAATTACGTTTCCTCCCGGCTGATCGAGATGGGAGATAACGAGCAGGCCAGTGTCCTGGCGGCCCAGACGGACCAGATCCGGAACAATATCACTTCCCGGCAGCTGTTGGTGCTGGCTTCCGGTTTCCAGGCGGATTATTCCTCCGGCATCCGCTATGCGGACGGATACCTGGAACAGGAGGAGGACGAGACGATCGAGAGCGCCCGGGCGGCTATGGCCGATTTTGTGGCCCGGGAAGAGGCGCTGGACGACGATGATTATACGTATTATGAACAGTGCGAGAAGCTGAAAGAGGACGTCCGGATGGCGCTTCTGAGCCTGCTTCTGCAGGTGCAGAATACGATCAAGGTCAATAAATCCAGCGAGAGTATTCTGGCGATGCTGGATATGATGTCGTCCCAGGGACAGGGACTGACGCCCGAGGCGCTGGCGCAGCTGGAGAAAGACAATTCGCCTCTGAGCCGTAAGCTGCAGACTGCCTATGCGATCCAGACCGGCGATTACACGAAAGCGTTTGAGACGGCGAAAAAGACGTTTGAGGAAAACGATTCCTTTGAAAACCGGGCGATGCTGGCCAATCTGGTGGCCAAGGGCGGCGACCGGATTGACGGACAGAACGAGAGGACGGAGGAACTGCGGCAGCATCAGGAGGAATTGCGGCAGCAGCTCGGTACGCTGCAGAACCAGTATTACCAGTCCTCTTCGGCGTCGGAGCAGGCCAGACTCACGAGGCAGATCGAGAATCTGCAGGCCGAGATCCAGGACTGCGAGGACGAGATTGCGGCCGAGCCGGCGAAGCGTGCCATCAATTTCATCGAGACGACGACGCCGGTCTCGGAGCGGGACACCGTGTCCTACCGGCTGGAGCTGGCGCAGCTTTACTATCAGGCGAAAGAACGGGACCGCGCCAAGGAGCTTTTGGTAGAGGTCATCAAGGGAGAGGATAAGAGCCATGACCCCGCCACGATGCTGATGAACGATTTTATCGTTTTTTATCAGATGATGAACGGGCAGACGTCCCGGCCGGACTATCTGGACGATCAGGTGCTGAATGTGGCCGTGATCTGGGACCGGATCGCCCAGCTGCTGAATTTTATCGAGAGCGGATGGCAGTACGCGGAGGCGGAGTCGTTCTATGGATATGTACTGAGTATTCTGGACGAGCTTTACAACGGAATCATCATCCGAGAGATCGACGCCACCGGGTTCCCGACCGTGCGCGTGACCGTGAACGTGGCGATGGATCTGGATGAAAAACTGGTCAAGGAAAACTTCTCTCTGCTGGAAATGGATGAGCGGATCACGAATTTCGAGATCCTTTCCCAGGAAGAACAGGAGATCAGCGAGCCCATGTCGGTGGTGCTGGTCGTGGACCGCAGCGGAAGTATGAGCGGTCCGCCGATGGACGATACGAAGAAAGCGGTTTCTAATTTCGTCAAGAGCATCAGCGACAATGTGAGAGCGGCCCTGGTCACATTTGACGACAGCGCCTATGTGGAGTGTGAGCTGACCAGCAACCTGAACGAGGTCCTGCGTTCCGTCCAGGCGGTCTACATCGGCGGCGGAACCAATATCTATTCCGGTCTGGAAAAGGCCGGCGAGGTGCTGGATAACGTGTCCGGACGTAAGATCGTGATCCTCTTGTCCGACGGTGCGGATGGCAGCCGCGGCTATATCGACACAGTGCTGGACGATCTGAACCGCAGAAACATTTATGTATACAGCGTAGGCTTTGGCGGGGCGGATACCGAATATCTGAGCTACATCGCGACCCGCTGCCGCGGCAAGTTCATCCAGGCGGATTCCAGCGAGATGCTGGGCGAGATCTACGCGGCTATCGGCAATTACATGGTGAACGATTATGTCCTGCAGTTCGATGTAGTGACGGCGCCGGAAGAGTTTACCCGCGATGTGAACGTGTCGGTGGACGTCAACGACGCGTTCGCGGAGAAAGAATACCATGTAGGCGTTCCGCTTGAGAATATCGAGGACGAGGCGAATCTGGAACCGGAGGCGGACTATTTCAGCCAGATCGGCGGCTCCTGGATGGGCAGCCGGCAGGGAGGACAGGAATGATGAAAAAGAATGATTTCAAGCGTAAGATCGCGGGCGTGCTGTTGCTGCTGGCGGGACTTGCTCTTCTGTGTCTGGCAGTCTGGCTGTTTTCAAAAACGCTGGGGATTTCGCTTTTGTTTACCGATGCGCGGATCGGGAGATTTGCCAGGTATTACTGGATCCTGCTGATCGTAGGGGCCGTGTGCCTGGCGGCGGGACTGACGCTTTGGAAGTGGAAAGGGAAAGCCGGGACAGCGGCTCCCGAAGCGGCGCAGGAGCAGACGGCCGCGGAAGAAACGCCGAAAGAGCAGAAAAAACGGGAAAAACGGGAGAAGAAAGCGAAAGCGGGGCAGTCTAAGCATGCTGCTGCGGGGCGCGGCCGGGTGATCGCCAGCGTATCTCTAGGCGACGGCGGGAACGAGATCGCAGACCTGGCAGATGAGACCGAGATTGCGGATCTGGCGGACGAAACGGAGATCGCTGCAGCCGGGAACATGTCTGGGAATATCCCTGCGGAGAGTCCGGCTGAGAATTTGACTTCCGGAGAAGAAGTCGCGGCGGACAGGGATGCGACGGAGATCGGCGGCGTGCCGGAACTCTGGACGAAACCGTCGGAACCGGCCCGGTCCGAGGAAGAGGAAGCGGGGAGTGCCGCTGTGAAAGGGAACGTGGAGGAAGCGCCGGTTGTTCCGGAGCGCGTGAAAGAGGGGGCAGGGAACCCGCCTGCCGTC
>CANQYH010000008.1 GCA_947628025.1 uncultured Lachnospiraceae bacterium
AGATTTAAGGTTGGGAAACTGACTGGATGTAGAAATGCTTCCCTTATTTTGTGCATGAGCTTCATGAAACAACCCTGCGTGAAGAGGGAAAAAACTTGCTTTTTGGTGCGGCAGGGGTATAATTATGGCATAAAACCAGCATTGGGATATACATATATGGGGCGAATGATGATCTTATTATCCTACCGGGGGGACGGGATATGAGATAAACAACAAAAAGGAGGCATGAATATGAGATTCAGACGATTGCTGGGATTTGTTCTGGTGGGATCCCTGTGCATGTCAGATATGGCATGGGCGGGGACTGGGACGCTGCGTCCCGAAGAACCGGCCGTATTGGAAGAGCAGGACGAAGAGCCCGTGATCCGGAAATTGGGGGAACCGCTGACGTGGGAAGATTTCTACAGGGAGTTCGGCGGAAGCGAAACGGATACGGCGGAGCAGGAGCAGACCGCGGAGGAAGAGGCGCTCTTATCGGAAGAGGACACAGAAGAGGCGCGTTTCGGGGGGGCGCAAAGCGTTGAAACGGCAGATGGTCCGGAAACCATGGAGACATCTGTGGAGGAGCCTGCGGAGACCGAAAGCAAGCCGGAAGCAGGCGGACTGTTAGGGTGGTTCAAACGGATCCTTACGCGGAAAACCGTGACGCCGGAGGTGAGTTTTTCTCTGAAAGTGCAGGACTCGGATACGGCGTGTCAGTACAAGCCGCTAAAAGTGACGGTAAGCAAACTGAGTACGGCGACCGGCAGCGAAATAGAGACGGAGCCGGAGGGTTTTGAGGCGGAACTGCTGCTTAAAAAGGGTTCCGGGATCGTCGGGAGTTTTCCGGTCGAATGGAAAGAAACGCAGGAGATAACCATTGGCGGACAATATTTTGCTTCTGCCGGATCATATACTCTGGTGGTTCAAGATGCGGCCAAAAAAGAAGAGATTTCTGATCCATGTTCCGTTGAAGTGAAAGAACTTCAAAACTTCGTTATTACGCTGAAGAAACAGATATTCACAAAAGTATATAAAGAGACGGATCCGTGGGATAAATCCGATTACGTCATTCCTGAAGACGCGTATACAGCGACGGTAGACGGAACAGAGCTGGCTCCATTTCCACTGAAAACCGGTAGGATAAGTCTTGAACAGAAGTCAGACAGTGACGCAGGAAAATATGAAATCACCGGGTTTACGACTTCAAAATATGGTAAGATCACCGTTGTGAAAAACGAGTATTCGTATCTGGTGATCGAAAAGGCTAAAAAAGAGATCAAAGTAAATACGGTTACGCTGCCGCCGGACGGAGTGGAAAAAAACCTGGATCTTTCGGCCTGGATTTCTTTTGGCCAGAATGAGAAGCCGGAGAGCATAAAACTCGGCGCCCTGCCCTCTTCTGCCGCCGGATATTTTTCTGTCATGCCAGGCCTGAGCGGAACGAAGCTTCATTTTGCGGTAAAGAAGAACAGCACGACGAATGTGACGCTGTCTCTGCCGGTGGAATTGGTCCATAAAAATTATACGTATGTTATGAGCGGTGGGGAACCGGTCAGCCTCACGCTGCAGATCCAGCCGAGGCGCACGACGGCCAGCCGTACGGCGGCGGAGATCCGCAGTTATTTTAAGAGCCATCCGTTTGATCTGGTGAAAGCGGACCGGTGGAACGTCACGCCGGACGCTAAAGCGGGTGAAGCAGGAGAATTGACTGCCGATTCCCTGCAGAATGGTCTGAACGCGCTGAATTTTATCCGTTACGTTGCGGGTATGTCCGAAGTCGCGATCGACGCCGGGCAGCAGGAGCTGGCGCAGGCCGGCGCAGCGTTGTTGGACGTTTTGGGAGAGTTGACGCATGAGCCCGAACACCCGAAAGGCGTGCCGGACGAATTTTATAATCTGGCTTATAAGGGAACCAGCAGCTCGAATATTGCCTGGGCTTCCGGCAATCGCTTCAACCTGGCCAGGTATGTCATTGACTCCTGGATGGAGGACAGCGATGAGAGCAACGTCGACCGTCTGGGACATCGCCGGTGGTGCCTGAACCCGGATATGGGGAAAACAGGACTTGGACACAGCGGTGGATATGCCGCGATGTACAGCTTTGACAGGTCGAATCGGGGAGAAAGTTACGATTATATCCCCTGGCCGGCCGCTGTAACACCGGTTGAGTATTTTAAAGGCGCATGGAATGTAACCATTTCCAAATCGACGTATACGGTGGATCTGAATGCGCTGACGGTCACGATGAAGAGCAAAGCGACAGGCAAAACGTATGTGCTGGATAAAAACTGTACCGATAAATCCGGAAAGTATCTGAATTATAATTCGGATAATTATGGTTACGACGCGGTGATCGTTTTCGAGCCGAATGCGGACTTTAAGGCCGGAGATACCGTGACGGTGACAGTGAGCGGGTTAAAGGATCGATACAATAACGAGGAAACGCTGGAATATACCGTGAATTTCATTCCCATGGATGTAACGCCTTTGAAAGGGATCCAGTTAAATAAATCCTCTGCGACGCTGAAACCCGGCGCGACGCTGCAGCTCAGCACGTCCCTGAATCCGTCGAACGCAACGGTGGAGGATATGTCAAAGGCAGTCTGGAGCAGTTCCGATGAGAATGTGGCATCTGTGGACAGCAATGGTCTGGTGACGGCTAAGACGACCGGCACGGCGGATATTACGGCGAATATGGTGATCGACGGCAAGGCATATGAAGCCGTTTGCAAGGTCACCGTCAAGAAAACCTCCAGCGGCGGAAGCAGCGGCGGTGGCGGAAGCCGTAAACCTGCGTCCAGTAGTTCCAGCAAAAAAACAAACGCCAACGCGAACGCCAATAATAGCAATAAAAATGAAAACGCCGCGAAGCCGGCGGATGTATCGGTACCGGAATATGTGGTGACCGGAAATTGGGTCGAAGAGGGCGCGAACTGGAAGTTTTTCGATTCCAACGGAAACGCATATGTGAGCAGGTGGGCCGCGGTTTACAATCCGTACGCGGACCCGGCGCGGGGACAGTCGAATTTTGACTGGTTCTGGTTCGGAGCGTCGGACGAAATGGTCACAGGCTGGCATTTGGACGCAGACGGAAATTATTATTACCTGAATCCGGCATCAGACGGCACCAAGGGCCGCATGATTACGGGCTGGCATCTGGATGCGGATGGAAATTATTATTATCTGAATCCCAAGTCGGACGGGACCAGAGGCAAGATGATGACCGGCTGGGTCTGGATCGCGGGTGCAGACGGCGTGGAGAAATGTTATTATTTCAATGAAAAATCGGACGGTACGAAAGGAAAGATGATGTCGAATACCGTGATTGACGGCTATACGCTGAATGCCAATGGCGAATGGGTCGTGGATGGGGTCGTTCAGACGAAGTAACCAGTAGACTTTGATGCGGATGCCGGAATCACGGAGAGTGAGAAGCGATATCGGATGAAAAGCCGCCGCGCAGAGAAAGCAGCAGGTTCTCTCGCGGCGGCTTTTGCGCTGTTTGTTGAGATAAAATTACTTGCTTTTTTGCGAATACATCGTATAATGAAAAGGAAAGAAAAACAGTTGGGAAGCGGATTTTCCGAACTGTTTTCTGTGTCCCGGGGGAGACGGGAGAAATCCAAAAAGGAGGCGTGTAATTATGAGAATTAAGCGATTGCTGTGGTTAGCGCTGGCGGGCTCTTTGTGTATGTCAAGCGCGGCGTGGGCGAGCGAGAGTACGGCGCCATCCAGCGCGCAGGAGGAGACGGCGGAAGAGCCGGAGTCTACGGGGGGGCAAGGCCTGCTCGGTACGGTGCTGAGGAAGCTGGCGTCGATCATGACGGAGAGGACGGTCACGAGCGATTTTAAAGTAGAAGCGGACCAGAAAGATGTGGAACGACTCTGTGTGGGCAAATCTCTGACTGTGAAAGTGAAAGCGATAAATACGGCGACTGCCAGCGAGATACCCAAGGATGTTAGATTGGTGGTCAGTGATTTACCGGATTTTAGTAATAGGCTTTTTGAGTCGTCGCTACTTGAACAGGAATTCGAACAAGAAGTAGAGATTCCTGGAAAAATTTTTACTAATAGTAAGTTATATTATATTCAGGTATTGGATGATGCCGGAAATATGTATGACTCTGATAATGATCATAAGGGCTTATCCGTAAAACCGCTGCTGCTTACTGAAGTTGACAATATGACCCTTGAATTTAAACAGCAGGTGTTTGGGAAAGTTTATAATGAGAATGATAAGACGACATATCAATTGGAAGATACTATTATCATTGTAGATGATGTTGCATTGGAGTTATCGGATGCGGGAAGTTTAACAAAAGTGACGATTGTACGTGATCCGGGTGAGGATGCCGGGGAGTATGCGATTCATACGATTAAGTCTGGTCAGTATCCTAATGTAGAGAATATCAAGATTAAAGATGGACCGTATTCTAAGTTTGTAATTGAAAAAGCTCCGGTTAAGCTTACGTTGAATTCGAAAGTTGATTACTATAATACGATCATCCTGCCCGCAGACGGGAAGCCGCGGACGATCGACCTCACACAGATTTTGTCGACGCGTTGGGACGCGGATAAACTGCCCGCGATCAGCATCGGCGAGTTGTCCGACAAGATCGCTTCCTATTTCGAGGTACAGCCGAAAGGCGACGGGACGAAGATCAGCTTTACGCTGAAAGACAGCGACGAGATCAACGCTACGTTTGAGCTGCCGCTGATCCTGGAAAACAAGAATTATAAGTACACGCTCGACGGAAAAGAGAACGCCGTGCTTACGCTGGACGTACATTCCAGAAAGACGCCGGAGACGCCCTCGATCGATGAGATCCGGAGTTATCTGGCGGCGCATCCAGTCAATTTGGATACATCCGACACCTGGGATGTGGCCGCGAACGCGGATAAAGACGAAGCAGGAAAATTGAGCCAGAAATCTCTGACAAACGCGCTGAACGCGCTGAACTTCATCCGCTATATCGCGGGTCTGAACGAGGTCACGATCGACGCCGATTATCAGGATCAGGCGCAGGCAGAGGCGGCTCTGCTGAAAGAGACGGGGACGCTGACGAATAGTCCTAACCAACCGGCCAGCGTGACGCAGGAGTTTTTCGATATGGCCGCAGCAGGCGCGAAAAATTCGCTGCTTTATAGATGGTCCACATACCGTTATGGTCTGGCGGATGTGATCATTGGGGATTGGATGGCGGACAGCAGTTCAACCAATATTCAGACTCTGAAGAATCGCCGGTGGTGCCTCGATCCGCGGATGACGGCGACGGGAATCGGCGCAGCCAATGCCGGGTCTTCCGGAAAATATGGCGTTTTGTATGCGAAAGATGGAGAGACAGGGACGTCCAATTATGATTTCATCGCATGGCCGGCGGCGTCTACACCGGCGGAGTATTTCTATGGACCATGGAGCGTGTCGCTGAATAACGATTCGACGTACAGCGTGACTGCTGCGGATCTGAAAGTGACATTGGAGAGCCGGAGACTGGGCGAAACGATCACGCTGGACAGCAGCAGTACGGACAAGTACGGCAAATATCTGCATTATGATAATTCGAAAAACGGATACGGCGCCGTGATCATCTTTGATCCGGATACGACGTTCCCGGTCAACGATACAGTGAAAGTTACGATCTCCGGACTGAAAGATAAGTACGGCAACGCGGACACGATCGAATATACGGTGAAGCTGTATTCGATCACGGAGAAAAAACTGGATGAAATCCGGATGAACAGAAGCAGTTATTCGATCAGACCGGAGGCTACCTATCAGCTGACCGCGACGATGAGCCCGAAAGATGCGGAGGATGCGGAGGCCACGGATATCGTTTGGAGTAGCTCAAATACGGCGGTCGCGACGGTCGATGGAAACGGTCTGGTGACCGGCGTAGCCGAAGGCGAAGCGGTGATCACGGCTTCTCTGACAGCGGAAAAAGGCAATACTGTGACGGCGACCTGTACGATCACGGTGAGCAAGTCTGCCAGCAGCGGAAGCAGCGGCGGTGGCGGAGGCTCAAGCAGCAGCTCGGGCGGCAGCCGGAAACCGTCTTCCAGCAGTTCCAGCACGAGTAAGAATACGACGACGCAGCCGGCAGCCAGTGAGACGGCGCAGCCGCCTGTCCCGGCAGAGACACCGGAGTACGTGGTGACAGGAAACTGGATCCAGGAGGGAGACGACTGGAAGTTTGTGGATTCCACCGGTACGGCCTACGCCGGCAGGTGGGCGGCGGTCTACAATCCTTACGCGCATACCGAGCAGGGGCAGTCGAATTTTGACTGGTTCTGGTTCGACGCGGACGGCGAGATGGCGACAGGCTGGCGTATGGATGCGGACGGCAATTATTACTATCTGAATGAGACCTCGGACGGCACGAAAGGACGGATGGTAACGGGCTGGCACCTGGATAAGGACGGCAACTATTATTATCTGAACCCGGTCTCCGATGGGACTAAGGGCAAAATGATAACCGGATGGTACTGGATCGCCGACGGAACTGGTGTGGAGAAGTGCTATTACTTCAATCCGGTCTCCGACGGAACCAAGGGCAGGATGATGACCAATACGGTCGTCGACGGCTATACCATCAATGAGAGTGGCGAATGGACCGTAGACGGCGTGGTTCAGACGAGAGAGGTCCAGAACGGGCAGAAATAAAAAAATAGCGGCGGCCGGATAGACCGGCCGCCTACCGGCCGCTGATTCCGTAGACGAAGACCAGATAGCAGGCGAAGTCGCCGATCCGTTTGCGGAAACAGCGGTCCTGTTCTTCATAGCCCAGCGTGTCGCGCCAGGCGGCGGTTTGGCCCTGCTGTTTCAGATAACGGGCCAGCTGGTTAAATTTGACGATCAGGGAATTATGGCAGGCGGAGCGGCTGGCGTCCCGGTCCGCTTTCTCGGCAGGGCTCCACAGCAGCCAGCTGGCGCGGAACGAGGCGTAGCGGACCGCGTTCTCCATCAGTTCTTCGAAGAGTTCCAGAGCGTCCGGGTCGTCCCCGATCTCTTCAGCCATCCCGGCGTAGAGCCGGGCCATTTCTCCGATGGGGAGGTTTAAAGGAGCGGACAGATAATTTTCATATAAAGGAATCATGGTGCGCCTCCTGAAAAAGATAGTTTTATTATATTAAAAACGGCGGGGTTTGTCGAGGAGATTTTGCGGCAGACGCCGTTTCTGCTTTTCATTCCGGGGAAAATGTGGTATAGTATTGCTCAAAAGTGAGGCAGCACCTATACGGGAAAGGATACGTTTCCATGGCGGAATATAATAAGAAGAAAACCATTGTCATCGGCCATAAGAATCCGGATACGGACTCCGTCTGCTCGGCGATCTGCTATGCGGCGCTGAAACGGAAGCAGACCGGAGAGGATTATGAGGCGGCGCGGGCCGGGCATGTCAACGAGGAGACCCAGTTTGTGCTGAATTATTTCGGCGTGGAGAAACCGGTGCGTGTGCGGGACGTGCGGACCCAGGTGCGGGATATCGACATCCGCCAGGTGCCGGGGGTGAGCCGGACGATTTCGCTGAAAAAAGCGTGGAACATCATGCAGAAAGACAGCCTGGTGACGCTCCCTGTGGTGACGGAGGACGGTATGCTGGAGGGCCTGATCACGGTCAGCGACATCGCCGGGACGTATCTGGACGTGCTGGACAGCAGCATCCTTTCCAAGGCCAATACCAGTTATAAGAATATCATCGAAACGCTGGAGGGGCTTCTGCTGGAGGGCGATGAGAACGGCTACTTTTCGGAGGGAAAGGTGCTGATCGCCGCGGCGAACCCGGACATGATGGAGTATTATATCAGCAAGAACGATCTGGTGATCCTGGGGAACCGCTATGAGTCGCAGCTTTGCGCCATCGAAATGGAGGCGGCCTGCATCATCGTCTGCGAGGGCGCGTCGGTTTCCATGACGATCAAAAAGCTGGCCCGGGAACACGGCTGCACGGTGATCACGACGCCCTATGATGCGTATACGGCGGCCCGATTGCTCAACCAGAGTATGCCCATCGGCTATTTTATGAGAAGCGACCATCTGATCACGTTCCTGGAGACGGACATCGTCGATGAGATCAAGGATGTGATGGCGAACAAGCGGCACAGGGATTTCCCGATCCTGGATCAGGACGGCAGGTACAAGGGCATGATCTCCCGCAGGAATCTCCTGGGGGCCAGAGGAAAATCGGTTATTTTGGTGGATCATAATGAACGGGCCCAGGCGGTGGACGGCATCGAGAACGCCCGTATCCTGGAGATCATCGACCATCACCGGCTGGGGCCGATCGAGACCATCGGGCCGGTATATTTCCGAAACCAGCCGCTGGGCTGCACCGCCACGATCATTTACCAGATGTACCAGGAGGCGGGCGTGGCTGTGGAGAGACAGACCGCCGGGCTTTTGTGCAGCGCGATCCTGTCGGACACATTGCTTTTTAAATCCCCGACCTGCACGGAGGCGGATCGGGCCGCGGCGCTGGAGTTGGCGGGGATCGCGGGCATTTCCGTGGAGGAATACGCGATGGAGATGTTCTCGGCGGGCAGCAATTTTGCCAGCAAGACCGAGGAGGATATCCTGTACCAGGATTTCAAGCTGTTTACGGCGGGCAAGGTATCTCTGGGCGTGGGGCAGATCAATTCCCTGAATACGCAGGAGCTGCAGGAACTGGAGGCGCGGATGCTGCCGTATCTGCGGTCGGAGAGGCGGTCGCGGGGACTGGATATGATCTTTTTGATGCTGACCAATATCCTGACGGAGTCCACGGTGCTTCTCTGCGACGGGCAGGGGGCGGAGCAGATGGTCCGCAGCGCGTTCCAAATGGAGGCGGAGGATGCCAGCGAGTCGAGCCGGGTGGAGCTGCCCGGCGTGGTGTCCCGCAAAAAGCAGCTGCTCCCGGCGATCATGGTGGCGCTGCAGGAGTGAGAGGATCTGAAAGCGCCATGGAGAGGTATGCAGGCGGAGCGCGGAGAAGAACCCGGAATCTCCCGTCTGAAAACGGTAACGCCATGGAGAGGCGTTCGAACGGAGCGCGGAGAGAAGACCTGGGCAGAGGTCAAAGAGCGGAAGGAGAAAACGGCTATGACATTTATTTATCCGGCGGTGCTGACGCCGCATGAACAAGACAAAGGATATCATGTATATTTCCCCGATCTGGAGGGCTGCGAGACGGACGGCCCGGACCTGGAAGACGCCCTGGAAAACGCCAGGGAAGCGGCCTACAACTGGATCGCGGTGGAACTGGAGGAGGACGATGTGCTGATGCCGGAGGTATCCCACGCGGAGGACATCGCGCTCCCGGCGGGCGGCTTCATGCGCCAGATCATGGTGACGGTGAAACTCCTGCCGGACAATGATTAGCGTTTGAAAGGAGAAAATGATGGCGAAACAGAGTTGGAAACCCGGCAATCTTTTGTATCCGCTTCCGGTGGTCATGGCCAGCTGCCAGAGACCGGGGGAGAAGCCCAATATCATCACGCTGGCGTGGGCCGGGACGGTGTGCTCGAATCCGCCGATGGTGTCGGTATCGCTTCAGAAGACGCGCCATTCTTACGGTATCATCCGGGAGACGGGCGAATTTGTGATCAACCTGGTGACGAAAGACCTGACGTTCGCGGCGGACTACTGCGGCGTCCGTTCCGGGCGCGACGTGGATAAATTCGCGGAGATGCACCTGACGCCGCTGCCGTCCCGGATCGTGGCGGCCCCGGGTATCGCGGAGAGCCCGGTGAACCTGGAATGCCGCGTGAAGCAGGTGATCGCGCTGGGCAGCCACGACATGTTTGTGGCGAAGATCGTGGGCGTGACCGTGGACGACGCTTATATGGACGAGGCCGGGAAATTCCATTTAAACAGCGCGGAGCTGACCGCGTATTCCCACGGCGCGTATTTCCGGCTGGGCGAGAAGCTGGGGAAATTCGGCTATTCCGTGGAAAAGAAGCCCGCCGGGCGGCAGTAGTGCCGACCGGCCGCAAGAACCACGAAAATCCTGTACTTTTCACGAAAAATCGTGTATGATAAAACATATGGAGGTGGATAAGATGAAGAAATTATTAGCGATCGGAGAGGCGCTCATCGACTTTATACCGGCGGAGTCCGGCAGAGACTTAAAGGATGTCAGTGCGTTCCAGCCCAAGGTGGGCGGCGCTCCGGCCAATGTGGTGGGGGCTTATGTGAAACTGGGCGGCAGCGGAGCGATGATCACGCAGCTGGGGGACGATCCGTTCGGCGATAAGATCGTCGAGGAACTGGCGGGCTGCGGCATCGACTGCAGCTATATCCGCAGGACGGCGGCCGCCAATACGTCGCTGGCGTTTGTAGCCCTGAAAGAGGATGGGAACCGGGAGTTTTCGTTCTACCGGAAGCCTGGCGCGGACATGTTGTTAGACCCGGAGGCGGTGGATGCGGCCTGGTTTGAGGATATCTTCGCGCTGCATTTCTGCTCGGTGTCCCTGGGTGACTGGCCGATGAAAGCGGCGCACCGGAAAGCCATCGAGTCCGCGAAAGCGGCGGGGGCCCTGATCAGTTTCGACCCGAACCTGCGGCCCGCGCTCTGGGATGATCTCGAGGCGCTGCGGACGGTGGTGAAAGAATTTGCGCCCATGGCCCATATCCTGAAGATCTCCGACGAGGAGCTGGAGTTTATCACCGGCTGCACGGACATTAAGGACGCGCTGCCGCAGCTCATGACCGGGGACACAAAGATGGTGATCTATACGAAAGGCTCCGAGGGAGCGGAGTGTTACGTGGAGGGAGCGCGCGCGTTTGCGGCCGGCCAGAAAGTGAAAGCGGTGGATACGACCGGCGCGGGCGACGGTTTTATCGGCGCGTTTCTGTTCTGCCTGTCCAGGGACGGCGTGGGGGCTGCGGACCTGGCGGGACTTTCCGAAAAACAGATGGAAGAATATCTGGCCTATGCCAATCGCTTCTGTGGGATCAGCGTGACGAAAGCGGGAGCTATCGCTTCCTATCCGGGTCCTGAGGAGATGGCATAATACCGGTCCGAAAGGATGTGGAGCATATGATCAGGAGAAATATTTACAGGATCCTGTTTGCGTTGTCCTGTATCCTATTTGTGATTTCCCTGAGCGTTATCATTTCCAATATGCGCGTTTACCGGCAGGGAGACGAGGAGTACGGCCAGGTGGCCGCGGGAGCGGTCAGGGTCCGGCAGACGCAGACAGCCGCCGAAGAAGCCACAGGGACCGGGGAGACCACGGAGCCCGAGGAAACGGAGCCGGAAGAGACCGCGTGGTCGGCTTATTATGACGGGATCATGCTGGAGGCGCTGGACGACGAACCGCAGCCGGCGCTTCTGATCGATTTTGACGAATTGAGCCGGCAGAACGCGGACGTGGTAGCGTGGATCGATTTTCCGGGCCAGAGCATCAGCTATCCGGTGGTGCAGGCGGGGAACAACGAGACGTACCTGAACCTGACGTTTGCGGGGACCCGCAGTTCGCTCGGCTCGATCTTCCTGGATTACCGCAACGACGGGATCGCGTCGGACGGGAATACGATCATTTACGGGCATAATATGCGCAACGGTTCCATGTTTGGGACCCTGAAAAAATACATGCAGCAGGACCATTATGAGGAATTCCCTTATTTTGACATTTATACGCCGGAGGGGACGTACCGCTGCAGGATCATTACCTGTGCGAAGATCTACGCGCAGCCGGAGTTTTACCGGATCGCATTTGAGGATGGGAACGACTGGGGGGAATATATCGCGATGTTTCGGGAAACGGAGAACTACGATACCTCGTTTAAGACCGTCGAGGCAGAAGGCAAAACCGCCGACGAAGTGCCGCGGCTGGTAGAACTGTCTACGTGCACCGGTTCGGATCATAGCTACCGGTTCGCGGTTCTGGCCCAGGTATCCAGGTTTTATCCGGCAGAATAGGCGCGAGGGGATTGGCGATGAAAGGGAAAAAAAGTATAAAAAAACCGGGAACCATAAAAGGGCAGCTGTGGCTCTACATGCAGTGGCCGCTGTGTTTATCCGTGCTGGTGATACTGATGAATGTGATCGTCTGCCTCATGGATATCGGCGCGGGCTTTGCCATGTGCGGATTTACGGCCCTGTATCTGATCCTGTCGGTCTTTCTGTTTGTGTTCGCCCGCGGCAAGCTCATGGCGGGGATCGTCGAGTTTTCCGCGGATTACGCCTGGATCCAGAAAAAACTGCTGGCGGATCTGGACGTGCCTTATGTGGTGACGGATCAGACCGGGCGCTTCCTGTGGACCAACGACCGGTTCACGGCGCTGGAGAAAGAGACGCGGGCCAAGGGCGGCACGCTGATGGCCATGTTTCCGGAAGTGATGAGAGAGACGCTGTCGGGGCTGGAGGAAAAGGTCAGTCTCCACATTTCCCTGGGCGGGCGGCATTACCGGATGGATATCAAGCCGGTCCCGCTGGACGGCGCCGATCCGGAGCAGATCCCGCAGGAGGCGAAAGACACCTCGGATCTGATCGCGGTATATTTATTTGACGAGACGGACCTGCTGGAGTATAAAAAGCAGATCGACGACCAGAAGATGGTGGCCGGGCTTCTTTACCTGGACAATTACGACGAAGCGCTGGAGAGCGTGGAGGAAGTACGCCGCTCTCTGCTGATGGCCCTGGTCGAGCGGCGCATCAACAAATACGTCGGCACATTGAACGGCATAGTGAAAAAGATGGAGAAAGACAAGTATCTTTTCGTCATCGAGAACCAGTATGTGGATGAGCTGCGGGAACAGAGGTTTTCGATCCTGGAGGATGTAAAGGCGGTCAACATCGGCAATGAGATGGCCGTGACGCTGAGCATCGGCCTGGGATTGGGCGGCGATACCTATGGACAAAATTATGAATACGCCCGCATGGCCATCGATATGGCGCTGGCTCGCGGCGGCGACCAGGCCGTGATCAAGGGCCCGAAAGGGATCGAGTATTTCGGCGGCAAATCCCAGCAGCAGGAGAAAACGACCCGCGTGAAAGCCCGCGTGAAAGCGCATGCGCTGCGTGAACTGATCGACGCGAAAGACCGGCTGATGATCATGGGCCACCGTCTCGGGGATGTGGATTCGTTCGGCGCGTCGGTGGGCATTTTCCGTATCGCGGCCGCTCTGGATAAAAAGGCCCATATCGTGATCAACGACATCACCTCTTCCGTGCGGCCCATGTACGAGCGGTTCTCCGCCGCGTCGGGGTATCCCGAGGACATGTTCCTGACCGACGAACAGGCGGAGGAAATGATGGACGCCAATACGCTTCTGGTAGTCGTGGACGTGAACCGTCCCAGCATTACCGAGGCGCCGGAACTTTTGAAGAAAGCGAAGACGACCGTAGTGCTGGATCACCACCGTCAGAGCGGCGAGATCATCGACGGGGCCGTGCTTTCCTATGTGGAGCCTTACGCGTCGTCTGCCTGCGAGATGGTGGCGGAGATCCTGCAGTACACGGCGGATAATATCAAGATGCGGCCCCAGGAGGCGGACGCCATGTATGCGGGCATCGTGATCGACACCAACTATTTTAATAATCAGACCGGCGTCAGGACATTTGAGGCGGCGGCGTATCTGCGGCGCTGCGGCGCGGATGTCACCCGCGTGCGCAAACTGTTCCGCGAAGAGATGGTCAATTATAAGGCCAGGGCCCAGGCGGTGAGCCAGGCGGAAGTGTTTGAGGGAGTCTTTGCTATCAGCGAGTGTCCGTCGGAGGGGATCGAGAATCCGACGATCGTGGCGGCCCAGGCGGCCAACGAGCTGCTGGGCATCAAGGGGATCAAGGCGGCCGTGGTCCTTTCCCTCTACAACGGGGTCATCTATCTGAGCGCCCGCTCCATCGACGAGGTGAACGTCCAGGTGATGATGGAGAAGCTGGGCGGCGGCGGCCACCGCGCCATGGCGGGCGCGCAGCTGAGGGATGTGACCATGGAAGAAGCGAAAGAGAAGCTGAGAGCGGTCATCCGGGAGACGATCGAGAACGGCGATGTGAAATAACCAAACGGCAGCAGGAGGGATCATGCGATGGAAGTAGTATTATTGGAAGATGTAAAGGCGTTAGGGAAAAAGGGCGATGTGGTAAAGGTCAGCGACGGTTATGCCCGCAATTTTATCCTGCCGAAGAAACTGGGCGTGGAAGCCACGGCGAAAAGCTTAAATGAACTGAAACTGCAGAAAGCCAACGCGGAGAAAGTCGCGGCGAAACAGTACGAGGAAGCGAAAGCGCTGGCGGAGAAACTGGCCGTGTCGCCGGTGACGCTGGCGATCAAAGCGGGAGAGAACGGCAAGGCGTTCGGCTCCGTGTCGGGCAAAGAGATCTCCAAAGCCGTGGCGGAGCAGCTGCATCTGGAACTGGATAAGAAAAAGATCGTGCTTCCGGAGCCGATCAAGGTCCTGGGCGTCCATGAGGTGGCGGTGAAGCTGCATAAGGACGTATCCGCGAAGCTGACGGTCAAGGTAGTCGCGGAGTAGCGCTCTGCGCGATCTGACGCGGAGACCGCGCTTAGAGTACGGATCCGCAAAGCTTACGCGCACCGAGCCGCCGGCCGCGGCCCGCGTGCGGAAAGGACGAGGCGGATCAGGCCGGATACGGACCGCGGAGAAAGGAGAACGGGTAAGATGCCGATGGACGACGCGCTGATCAAACGGGTGCTTCCCCATAGCGCGGAAGCGGAACAGGCGGTGATCGGGTCCATGCTCATGGACCGGGACGCGATCGTCGCCGCCTCGGAGATTGTGACTGCCGAGGATTTCTACCAGCGCCAGTACGGCGTCATGTTCGAGGCCATGGTAGAACTGTTTAACGAGGGCAAGCCGGTGGACCTGGTGACGATCCAGAACCGTCTGAAAGAAAAAGATGTGCCGCCGGAGGTCTACAGCCTCGATTTCGTCCGCGATATCATGGAACTGGTGTCCTTTTCCGTGAATGTCCGCGCTTCCGCCAACATTGTCCGCGAAAAAGCGCTCCTGCGGCGGCTGATCCGGATCAACGATGAGATTTCCAGCCAGTGCTATCTGGGAAAAGAGCGGACAGACGATATATTGGCCGACACGGAAAAAAAGATCTTCGATCTGCTGCAGAGCCGGTCCTCCCGCGACCTGACGCCGATCCGCGAGGTGACGCTGAACGTGCTGGACAGGATCGAGGCCGCGTCCCGGACGAAAGACATCGTGACCGGCGTGGCGACGGGCTTTCTGGATCTGGATTACAGAACCGCGGGCCTGCAGCCGTCGGATCTCGTGCTTCTGGCCGCCCGTCCGTCCATGGGCAAGACGGCGTTTATATTGAATATACTGGATTACGCGTCGGTGCGGCGGAACGTGCCCTGCATGGTATTCAGCCTGGAGATGTCCAAGGAACAGCTGGTGCAGCGCATGATTTCCATGGAATCCGGCGTGGACGCCCAGAAGCTGCGTACCGGCAATCTTTCCGACGCAGAGTGGGACGCGGTCGTGGAGGCCGTAGGGCTGATCGGCAGTTCCAGTATGGTGATCGACGATACGCCGGGCATCAGCGTGGCGGAGCTGCGTTCCAAGTGCCGGAAGATGAAGCTGGAACGGGGACTGGACATGGTATTTATCGACTATCTGCAGCTGATGAGCGGCAGCGGACGGGCCAGCGATAACCGGCAGCAGGAGATCTCCGAGATCTCCCGTTCCCTGAAAGCGCTGGCGCGCGAGATCAAAGCGCCGGTCGTGGCCTGTTCCCAGCTGAGCCGCGCCTGCGAGACGCGGCAGGATCACCGGCCCATGCTTTCGGACCTGCGCGAGTCGGGAGCCATCGAGCAGGACGCGGACGTGGTCATGTTTTTATACAGGGACGAGTACTATAATAAAGATTCTGAGGCGAAAGGCACGGCCGAGGTGATCATTGCGAAGCAGCGCAATGGCCCTATCGGCACCGTAAATCTTTTGTGGAAGCCGGAGACGACCCGGTTTGTCAATATGGCCCGGTAGCTTTGGATGCGCCGGTTCGGGAAGACTTCAGAGCGGTTGTAAAGTCAGTTGAGACTGATTTTGCGGCGGCTCTGTTTTTTTGTCATAATATTCCGTCTCAACTCATATGATAGTAGCAGGGTACGAAATTATGACGCCTAAAGGAGAGGGTCGAATGGCTGAGGCACGTTACTTGATATCGGATGCGGCCAGACAGGTCGATGTGGAGTCCCATGTTCTTCGCTATTGGGAGGACGAGCTGGAGCTGAATATCCCCCGCAACGATATGGGGCACCGCTATTATACGGATTATCACATCCGCCTGTTTTGCCAGATCAGGGATCTGAAAGACAAGGGATATCAGCTGAAGGCAATCAAGAACGCCTTGAATAAAATGTCGGGCGCGATGGAGGACGATATTACCATCACCGAAGAGCTTATGGAGGAAGAGATGAAAGCAGCCTGGAAAGAAAATCATGCGAGGAATGAACTGGCAAAGGAAAACGGGAAAAACGGGGCGGACAAAAAAGCGAATACGTCGGAGGAACGCGTAGGACAAGCTGAGGCGGGCGGGGAGCAGCCCGGAAAGGAGCCTGAGCCGGCGGACGAGGCGGAGAAGGAGGAGCGCGGGAGCCTGGTCCCGGCGGAGAAAGCCCCGGCGGCGGTAACTGCGGAGGAGAAGATGGCGCAGTTTCAGGAGATCATGAATCATATCATCGGACAGGCTGTGGAAGCCCATATGGTCAGGATCAGCCGGGAGATCACGGAAGACGTCAGCGGCGCCGTCAGCGAGAACGTGACGGACCGGGTCATGAAAGAGGTCGAATATCTGCTGCGGGTCAGCGATGAGAAAGAGGAAGAACGCTTCAAACAGCTGGACGAGACGATCCGCGCTTATCAGCTCAAAGGAAAAGGCCGGGCGGAAGCCGCGGCCACAAAAGTTCCTTTTTTTAAGAAAAAACGGTTTGGGAAGAGCGGGAAAAAGCTGTATTAGGGCAGAATCCCGCTGCTGGCCGCCACAAACGCCTGAAAAAGGCGGGCGGCTGCGGGATCGTCCTCCCACAGGTATTCCGGATGCCATTGTACGGCCACCAGATACGGATATCCCTCCATGATTACGCCCTCGATGATGCCGTCGGGGGCGTAAGCGCATACAGAGAGTCCCGGCGCAGCGTCGCGGACCGCCTGGTGGTGGGTGCTGTTGACGCGTAGGATCAAATGCGAAGCCGCGGCGTGTTCCGGATCAAGGTTCGTCGGCCCGGCCGCTTTGTCCGCGCCGCGGCAGATCCGTTCCAGCAGGCTTCCGGCCGTGACCTGCACCGTATGAGAGGGGACGCGGTGGGGGAATGGCTGCTGGTGGGCGATGGGGAACACCCGCTCCGTCTGGGAGGGGATATCCTGGTAAATGGTTCCGCCCAGTCCCACATTGATGATCTGGATGCCGCGACAGATGCCCATGACGGGCTTTCGCTGCTCCATGACCAGTTTAAGGAGCGCCAGCTCCATCCGGTCGCGTTTCACCGAGGCCTCTCCGCATCCCATGCGCGTTTCCTCCCCGAACAGGAACGGATGGGGATCCGGCCCGCCGGTAAAGAGAAAACCGTCCAGCTCCGCCGCCAGGCATTTTAGATCTTCTTCGGAGGCCTCCAACGGCAGGATCACCGGGATCCCGCCCGCCGCCAGGATCGCCCGCGGGCAGTAAGGCGACAGGGAGACTTCATCCGTGTGGATGTTGTGAGACGATGTCAGGCCGATCAGCGGTTTTTTGATATTTTCCATGTAAGATCCTTTCTTTTATCGCAGCCCGGAACGTCCCGGGACTCAAAATGATCGTGCATCCGTGCTTTTATGGACAGACCGGACGCGGGCAAAACAAAATGCCCCTCCCGTGGCGGAAAGGGCATTATGTAGAACCTCATTAAGCCTCGCTGATCGCTCCGGTCGGGCAGGCAGCCTCGCAGGCGCCGCAATCGATGCAGGTATCAGCATCTACTACGTACTGTCCGTCTCCCATGGAGATCGCGCCTACCGGGCACTCGCCCTCGCAGGTCCCACAGGCTACGCAAGCATCACTAATAACACGAGCCATAATAAATACCTCCTTGAATTTTCTTTACATGTGTACTTATTCTATACCATATTTAAAAAATATTCAAGAGGAAATTGTGAATACAAATGTACAAAATTGGGAGCATCTTTCCGCTCCGGCCGGAGATCAAAACTGCCTCATCACCTGCAGGGCCCGGTCGCGGCAGATCACTTCATAATGCTCCGCGTAATAGGCCTCGCTGGAGTATTCGTGGCGGATCTTGGCGCCGTATTCCGACAGGATGTTGCAGGCCCGGCTGAACGACAGATCGTCGGCCCCGTCGTGCTTTACGACCAGGAAATACTGACGGCTGTCCGGCTTTTTATACAGAGTATTGACCCCGTCGTAGAGATCCCCGCAGGCTCTGGCGGCGTCGGATACCCGGTCCAGGTTCTCGAACGAGTAGACCCGCATCGAAGCGGCCGCCTGTCCGTCCTGACTGTCTTCGTCCGGCTCCGCCAGCGCGTCGTCATCCGCATCGGCCGGAAGTCCCAGCAGCTTGGCCAGTCCGTCGGCGCCCTCCAGCAATTCGCTGGCCAGTTCCGCGATCGAATCGCCGTCGTCCTCACCGGACGGCGCGAATTTGGAAAAGCGGGTATCCAGTTCTTCCGGATCTTCGATCTTGGTGATGACCAGCATGACGCTTTCATTGGAAAGCGGGATCGCCTCTACCATCAGCGGGATGTCCTCCGCCTCGAAGCCCACCTCGCTGGACGCTTTCTGGATCATCTCGCGAAACAGCCCCCGCGCTTTTTCTGTCCCGTAGGCCAGTTCCCGGATGTTCAGATTGCGCGCGCTCAGATCGAAGCTGGTCAGCGTGCAGCGGATCTGGTTCTCATTGATTCGTTCTATTTTCATAGGATCACTTCCTTCCCTTAAAGGCGAGTAAAATCGGTCACCATAAATATACTATATGTTACGGTCAAATATCAATTCCTATGTAGAAAATTTTTAAAAAAATTTTGGAATTTTTCATTTTTCCGTTGCGAAAACAGGACGGGCGTATTAAAATAGACAATGTAAGAGGTGGTATTGAAAAAAGGAGGTGGCTGAGAAGGACACCATTCTGTTTGGAAAATACCAACTGGTTCGTATCCTGGGACAGGGGCGGAGCGGCACCGTGTATCTGGCGTTTCACAAAGAGCTGGAAGAGTACCGTGCCATCAAGCAGGTTCCCAAATCGGCGGCCTGCTACGAGCAGTTCCGCAAGGAGGCGCTGCTTTTAAAGCGGCTCCGGCACCCCGGTATCCCATTGGTATACGATTTGGAAGAAGACGCTCAATACAGTTATCTGATCGAAGAGTTTCTCGAAGGAGACTCTGTCTACGGCCTCGTAGCGAAGCGGGGCCATCTGAACCAGGACGAAGCCGTCACATACGGCATACAGATATGCGGCCTGGTCCATTATCTGCATTCAGCAGAAGATATCCCTATTTTATATCTGGATCTGCAGCCGGGGAACCTATTGGTCTGTCACGGGCAGGTAAAACTTTTGGATTTCGATCATTCGGACACGCTCACAGACGCCAACGCAGCTTCAACACGCTATGGCACGCCGGGATTTTTCGCCCCGGAACAGGCTTCCGACGGCCGCCTGGGTGTCCGCACGGACGTGTACCAGATCGGCGCGGTATTATTCTATCTGCTTACGGGGCGGCCGCAGACGCGCGAAAGCGCGGACGGGATCCCCGGGAAAATAGGAACCATTATCCGGCGCTGCCTCAGCCCCGACCCGGCGATGCGCTATGCTTCCGCCAGGGAGGTGGAGGAGGAGCTGGAACAGTTGCGCTCCCATACAGAGTGCGCAGGTCAATTACAATCACCATCTCTTACGATTGCCCTCGTCGGCGCGCGGCCCGGCGCGGGAACCACTCATATCGCGATCGGTCTTTGCGCGTATTTAAATCGCGCGGGCCGGCCGGCTCTTTACGAAGAACGCAGCCATTCCAACGATGTGCGGAATATGGCGGCCCGGCTGGGGATCCGGGCGGATTCCTACGGGATCTATACGATCTTTGGGCTGCCCATGAAGCCGCGTTACGGGGAGGCCGTACGCCTGAAAGCCGGCAGTTATCCTATCGTTGTGCGGGATTACGGCGCGGAGTGGGAAACGTTCGAGGCCGACGGCGGACCGGAACGGTTTACGGCCGTCTGGCGGATCCTCGGCGGCAAATGGTGGGACCGCTTCCCACAGGGAGAAAAAACGGCGGCTAACGAGTTCTTTCTATACAATCATGCGCTGCCCGGCGCGCTCCGGCAGGAACAGACGCCGGGGATCAGAGCGCGGTCATACCGGACGCCCGAATTTGCGGACCCGTTTCATCCGGGAAGCGAGGGGAATTCTTTTTATGAGCGGATCACCGGCGAGATGGGGAGACAGTCCGGGCGAAAGAAAGGAAACGGTGCATGGGATATTTTCAGAAAAAGAAAGAGCGGACCGCCGGGGAGGCGAGGATCACGGGAGTGACGGGAGCAGGACGCGGGACAGGCACGACGCATCTGTGCGTGCTCGCGGCCAATTATTTATGCGGCGCCTGCGGGCGCAGGACGGCGGTCCTGGAATGGAACAGCCATGGGGATTTTGCAAAATTTGGCAGCGTTTGCACAGGACGTTCGGCGTCTGAGAGCCGCTATCGGATTCAGGAGGCAGATTTTTTTCCGGCGTCGTCGGCGGAGACGCTGGCGGATTGTCTTCACAGGGGCTACGAGGAGATCCTGATCGATTTCGGAAGCCTCGGAGAGCAGTCCGGCCAGGAACTGCTGCGATGCCACAGGGTACTTTTGACGGTTTCCTTCAGCGAGTGGCAGATGGGGGCGTTTGGGGAACCGGAAGCATGGGAGGAACGCGCCGCTGCAAACGGCTGGCAATGCCTGGCTGCCTTTGGCAGCGAGGAATCCAGGATTCGATGGAATAAAAGACGCAGACCAACCGTGCGGCGGGTTCCCTTTTCAGCGGACGCTTTCACGGTCACAGAACAGGTGATGGAGTTCATGAGAAAACTCCTGTGACGGCGGATTTTCCCGAACGATGTGTCACGACAGCCTCCGGGAAAGGGACGACCGCGGCAGGAGCGGGAAGGGAAGAACGATGGATGAGCAATTTCTTGAGGAGCAGAAACAGTACGTAGACGGCCTCAGGCGCTATGAAGCCAAAGGGATCCCGATCTATATCGACGGGGAGATTCCCCGGGAGGAGGATTGGAGCAAGATTTTTCAGGTTCAGGAAGACGGTTCCTTTTATATGTGCGATTACGTAGGCGCAGCGGAGGGCCGTCTGAGAGAGATCCGGTTTGACCGCGTGTATAACCGGTAAACAAGTGGGGCCCCGGGGGAGCATCATCCTTCGTTCACAGCCGACCAGGGGCGCAGGGAGGGCGGGAATTTAAAGAAAATTTAAGAAGTCAGCAGACAAAAGTGTGGTATACTTAATCTATATGCTATCATTCTGGGTACATAGGAGGAAAAGGATTGAAACGGGAATGGATTCCGGCCGCGGTCGTGGCGGGGCTTCTGCTGTTGGTCCTCGCGGGAGCTGCGGCAGTAAAATACATAGATCAGTTCATCCCGACGAAAGAGAAAGCGGATCTTGCCAGTCTTTTAGAAGTGACAGGCGAGGAGACGGCGCTGTTTTATAACGACGAGCTGCTGGAGGTCAAGGGGATCACCCGCGACGGCTCCGCCTATCTTCCGCTCGACTGGGTCAACGACTGTCTGAACGAGCGGTTTTACTGGGATGACGTAGAGAAAATGCTGGTGTACACGCTGCCGGATACGATCGTATATGCGGACCGCCGGACGATGGGGAGCGGAGATAAGCCGCTGCTGCTGGTAGAGGACAGCGGGATATACCTGTCCGTGGGCCTGATCAGCAATTATACGGACGTCCGGGCGGAGCTTTTTACGGACGGCGGCGCTAACCGGCTGTATCTCTACGACGTTTGGGGGAATATAGAGACCGCTGCCGCCGGGAAAGAGGCGGCGGTGCGCGTATCGGAGGATATCAAAAGCCCGGTCATAACCACTGTGGAGAAAGACGGGCTTATGAAAATACTGGAAGACCGCGGCGAATGGTCCCTGGTGCGGACGGACAGCGGTTATACAGGCTATATACAGAATAAATTCATCGCCGGCACGGGGACGGAGGTCCGCGTCAGCACCTTTGAGGAGCCGGTCTATACCAGTCTCTCTCTGGGCGAGCCGGTCTGCCTGATCTGGCACCAGGTCCTGGCGCAGGAGGACAACGATAAGCTGGACCGCCTGATCAGCGACACCCGGGGCGTCAACGTGATCTCACCTACCTGGTTCACGATCATGGACAATAACGGCAGCCTGAATTCCTTTGCGGACCGCGATTATGTGGATAAAGTTCATGGGATGGGGATGCAGGTCTGGGCCGCTGTGGACAATTTTAATCTGTCCACGCCGGTCAATTCCGCGGTCCTGTTCTCGCAGACGTCGGTTCGGAAAAAGCTGATCGGCAATCTCCTGGACATGGCGGACGCGTACGATCTGGACGGTATCAATCTGGATATCGAGGGGATCAGCCAGGAGGCCATGCCTCATTATGTGCAGTTTATACGCGAATTTTCCATCGACTGCCGGGAGCGGGGGCTCATCCTGTCGGTGGACAATTACGTGCCCACCGCGTATACGGCGGGTTATAACCGGGCGGAGCAGGGGCGCGTGGCGGATTACGTGATCATCATGGGCTATGACGAACATTATTCCGGCAGCGAGGCGGGTTCCGTAGCTTCCCTGCCGTTTGTGGAGCAGGGGATCGTCGATACGCTGAAAGAAGTCCCGGCGGAAAAGGTGATCAACGCGATTCCGTTTTATACCAGGGTCTGGACCACGAAAGACGGCAAGCTGACATCGAAAGAGATGGGGCTCCGCGGGGCCATGAACTGGGTCATAGATAACGAGGTGGCTCTGTACTGGCAGGAGGAACTGGGACAATATTACGGCGAGCTGCGGACCGAGGATTCGGTGCAGGAGATATGGCAGGAGGAGGAACGGTCGCTGGGACTGAAGATGGACCTGATCCGGAAATATGACCTGGCGGGCGTGGCCTGCTGGAAACTGGGGCTCGATATGCCGGAGACCTGGGATATCGTGAAGATCGATGAGTAAGGGGCGGATGGACATGAGCAGGAAAATAGCGGTTCTTTTGACGGCGGCGCTGTTTCTGGGCGGATGTTCGGCGTATTACCGTTCGGAGGACGCGTCGTCGGTGAAAGTCGAGGGGACGCAGCCGGAACAAAAGACGGAGACGCAGGCGGGACCGGATATCAGTACGTTCCGGCCGGATGATATGACGATCGAGGCGCTGGAGGTATCCGGGAAAGTTTCGGAGTCACGGAATCCGGAGATCGTCGTCGCGACGGATATTCATTATTACGCCAAGGAACTGACCGATTTCGGCATGGCGTTTGAGGATATGGCGCTGCAGCAGGACGGTCTTCTGGTCACCTATGTCTGGGAGATCCTGGACGCGTTCCTGGACCAGATCATAGAACGGAAGCCGCAGGCGCTGATTCTTTGCGGCGATCTGACGCTGCAGGGAGAGCGTGCGAGCCACAACGCCCTGGCCCAGAAGCTCGAGCGGGTGGAGCATGAGGGGATCGAAGTCGTCGTGATCCCCGGGAACCATGATATCAACAATACGGCCGCTTCCGGCTATACCAATATCTCGCCGGTCCCGGCGGAAACGACGGATCCGGAGTCCTTTGCCCGGATCTACAGGGAGTATGGTTACGGAGACGCGGTCAGCCGGGACCCGGCGTCGTTAAGCTATGTATATCAGCTGCAGGACGGGACCAGGCTTCTGATGCTGGACAGCTGCCAGTATGAATTGGGGAATCTGGTGGGCGGCATGATCCGCACCGATACATATACCTGGATCGCGGAACAGCTGGAAGAGGCGTATCTTGACGGGCATTCTGTGATCGCGGTGGCCCATCACAATTTGTTGGATGAAAGCCGGATCTATGAGAAAGACTGTACCATCGAGCACGCCGAAGAATTGGAGCAGTTGTTGGACGACTGGGGCGTGACGCTGTTTTTAAGCGGGCACCTGCATACGCAGCATTACAAGGAATCCCAGGATTATAATATCCAGGAGATCGTGACCAGCGCGCTGTCAGAATGGCCGTGCCAGTACGGGATCCTGAAATTTTTCGGCCCGGAGAAGTATGATTACCATACGGAAAAGACGGACGTGACCGCCTGGGCGAAACGGAAAGGCAATCCGGACGCCAATCTTCAGGATTTTGAAACGTATGGACGGGAAATTTTGCGGCAGGCTTATTATCAGGAAGCGTACGCGGCGCAAAAAGGAAAGGACATGGAGCGGGAAGAACGACGCGGGATGGCCAATTTTTACGCGGATCTTCGTCTGGCGTCGGTAGCCGGCAATGTTTTTGCGATCAAGGATTGGGCGCTGGAACAGGACGCTTATTTCTGGTGGCTGGATTACGGATATGAAGAGATCCAGGGGATGTATATAGAGGAGATGCTGGAAGACGCGGTGTGCGACTTCAATACGTTCCAGAAAGACGGCGGATGAACGCGGTTAATCCGAAGAACACTCTTGTACGAACCGGGATTTTGTGCTATAAATATATGTCAGAATCGGGAAGTTCCGGCTTCCGTGCGGCTGTATACGGCGGGCGGGACCGTTTCCGGCATCATAAAAAGACAGGCAGGAAAAAACGATGAAATATCAGTACAAGAAAATCGAAAAGAAATGGCAGAAAAAGTGGGAAGACGCCCATATTTTTGAGGCGTCCGACGACTTTACGAAAAAGAAATTCTACGGCCTGGTGGAGTTCCCCTATCCCAGCGGCGCGGGTATGCACGTAGGCCACATCAAGGCGTACACCGGCCTGGAGG
>CANQYH010000009.1 GCA_947628025.1 uncultured Lachnospiraceae bacterium
TTGATTTTGCCTTGTTTTATTAGTTCTTCTTTTTCAACACGGATGCGTTCCAACAGTACAGAAGCAGGCTCGTCGTTTGGGTCTTGCGGGACAAGTTTTCCTTGGATGGCGAGATCGAGGATGCGGGATTTCAGCATGTTGATTTGATTAAACAAATTTATCTGTTCGTTGGCTATGTAATCTATTATCATCAATGACTGATGAATAATATTGCCAATACAAACCTGCTCATTTTGCGGTGGAACAGGAACGAACACTTTTAATATATTAGCAACTGATAATCCGGGTTGAGCAACGGCAGTCGAATATTGATTTAGATTTAGTCCCTCCAAGAAAAAATTACTCCATTTGAAATCTATTCCAGAAAATAATGTGACAACAACAGCATGTTCTGTTGCATAAAATTTTCCGGATGCTATGTTTATATTTCCACATAAAGCACCTTGTCTGCCTATAATATTGTAAGTTCCATTATAATTGTATTCATCCACAAATCCTCTAATTCCATTTCCACCAAAACAGGGATAGCAATTATCAAAAGGAACCGCCTTTATATCGGAACTGGATTTCGACTTACCTGCTACCATACTACAAATACCTTTCAATCGCGCCCACTCCCACCCCTCCGGAATCTCAAACGGTATCTCGTCCTCGATACATTTCACGCTGCCGTCTTGAAACTTCTCATAATGCAAATTGTCCTCACCAACGAAGATAACGGTATCGTTCTTTATATCCTTTGCTTTGAGCTTGCCTTCCTTGACCATTTGCTGTTTTTGGGTACGAATGCGTTCTAAGAGTACGGAAGCCGGTTCATCATTCGGGTCTTGAGGGACGAGTTTCCCACGGATCGCCAAATCCAATATTTTTTGCCGCAACGCTTTGGTATCCATTATTCGTCCACCTCTCCAATCAATTTTTCAAGTTCTGCGACAGCTTTTACAATGTTGGCGGATTTGTCCTTTATGTCTTGCAAAAGCTCCGCAAGGGTGCGGTCGTCCTTTTCGCTCAAATCCATCCATTTGAAATCCAGCTTCAACTGATCGCGGGAGTATACTTCGTCAGCCGAAAACCTCCTCCATCTGCCGTTGGGATTTTCATTAGAATAGGTTTGTGTTCTGTCCTGTCTATGCCCCGAACAATAACAGGCGACAAAATCATCCAAATCTTCACGTTTCATTGGTTTCGTTGCAAGCGTATGTTTAATGCCCGTTCTGTAATCGTAAACCCAGATGTCTTGCGTGGGTTCGCCCTTGTCAAAGAACAGGACATTTGTTTTTACGCCGTTGGCATAGAAAATGCCGGTAGGTAGTCTGAGAATTGTATGAAGATTAAACTCCTTGAGCAGTTTTTCTCTGACCTTTACCGTGGCGCCGCCGTCAGTCAGCACATTATCGGGCAGGACAACGCCAACACGTCCGCCGGTTTTGACAATGGACATAATGTGCTGCAAAAAGTTGACCTGATTATCCGAGGTTGGAATAAAGTTGGTGCGAACCGTAGAAACATTACCGGCTGCCTGCGGTCTTGTTCCAAAGGGGGGATTGGCGAGAACGACATTGTACACGCCGGCTTCATAATTTTCGGTTAATGAATCTTGACAAACGATAGGGCTCTTGGCTGTTCCGATATCGTGGAGGTACAGGTTCATTGAGGCAAGCGTAACTACCAAGGGCGTGTTGTCCGCACCGAAAAAGGCGCTGTTTTTCAGAAAGTTCTGTTTGGCTATTTCCTTGCTCTGCGGCTTCATGTGCTCAAAAGCTGCAAGAAGAAAACCGCCTGTTCCGCAAGCAGGGTCGGCAACGGTCTCGGTAATCTTGGGGTCAACGACATCGACCATCGCCTTAATCAGCGCGCGGGGTGTGAAGTACTGTCCTGCGCCGCTTTTTTTATCCTGCCCGTTTTTTTCAAGAATGGATTCATAAATAGCGCCCTTGAAATCGCCATCCATCATGTACCAGTTTTCCCCGGATACCATATTCATTACTTTCTTCAAGTGAACTGGCGCGGTGATCTTGTTTGTCGCTTTTGTGAAGATTGTGCCGATCAGCCCATCGTCTTTTGCAAGTTCTTTAAGGATTTCTTCATATTTGTCAACGAGGTCGTTGCCGTTTAATCCGGCAAGGTCTTTCCATTTGTAACCGTCAGGTATAGCGCTGCCGAGACCGAGTTCTTCTTTTTCGGCGTCCATTTTCAAAAACAAAATATAAGTAAGCTGCGTGATGTAGTCTGTAAAGCCTACGCCTGCCGCAGCAAGAACATTTGCAATATCCCAGACCTTTTTAACCAAGGTCGCTTCACTCTTTGTCTGATTATTATTTGCCATATCTTTATGCCGCCCTTAATATAAATTTGGAAAGTTCAACGATTTCTGCGGTCAACGCAGGAACACCGAAACTTGTTACAGCCTTTCTCCATAGGTCGGTATCAACGCTGTTTAGCTCCATAACGCTGATAGCGCCTTCATTGACGATGTAGTCGCCGATCTGTCGCATGACTTCCTGCTGATCTTTTGTAAGCGTCCGCTGCGCCTGACCACAGTAGAGCGTGAACCTCTGCGAATAGCCTTTCAGCAGGCTTTTTAGTCCATTGCTCTTTTTGTAGGCATACCTTGCTAACTGAATTAAGTGAGTCAACGCTTTGATATTCTGTTTCACATCCAAATCGTCTACATTGCCGTCGGAATCCAGGAGCTTGTAATTACTCCAGATAACATATGGCGTAAACAGACGGTTTTCAGAGATCAGCTTGTCTTGTAATTCAGACAGCATGGAGTAAGTGATAACCGTGTCTTCGGAATTGTATATGATTCGAAGTGCCTCGATGCTATCTGCGTTTTGATTTAAATACTGCTCGAACGAGTCAATAAAGGTCCTTGCTGATTCTTTGGTAAAGCCTTTGTCGATAAGTTCATCTTGATCTGGAGCTACTGCATAATATCCGCGGTGCATTTCAAGCAGTTTTTTTCGCGCTTCAAGATTCGAAATCAGGCAGGCAATTAAGCTTTTTCTCTCTGTATTGTCATCGGAAATATTGACAAATGGCGGGAGAGTTCCTCCTGATATAGCATCGTTTACACTGCTCGCCAGGGTTTTGGGAGCAAAGTCCCAATTTGCAGCGAAGATCTTCAAATGCCTTCCAAACAAAGGATCATTTTCATAGCGCCGATGTATTGCCGCACAGTAATCGCGCAAAAGTGCAAGGTTGTCATCGGACACTTCGCCATGGACAAGGCGCTCCAACAATTGTTCCAACTTGAGAATTTTTTCGCCTCCGCTATTTCCTTTGGCAGGTTTCGGTATGTTTTTGTCATGTTCTGTTACGCCAACTGCGTCAACAATATAATAACAATCTTTTGCGACGGCATTGGGAGTAACTTCTTTTAACTGATCTTCATTGATTACACGGCATCCCCGCCCTTTCATCTGCGTGTAAAGCACGTCGGACCCGACATCTCTCATAAACAACACAACTTCCAGCGGCTTAATATCCGTGCCTGTTGCTACGAGGGTTACCGTAACTGCGACTCTAAATTCTTTTTCTGTCCGCATTTCACGAATGAGCGCATTTGAGTCGCCGGCAGAATATGTAATTTTCTGTACAAACTTTTCCGGTGCCTGGCCGTTGTTGAATTTTTCTGCAAAAACCTTTTTAACCATTTCAACAATTTGTGTCGCATGGTTATCGTCTTTTGCAAAAATCAATGTTTTGGGAATATACTCCCATTTTTCCTTTCTATCAGGATAAAGGTCGGTATAAATAGCATCTCGATATGCAATCAGGACCTTTTCCATTTGATCCGGAACAATGACAGAACGGTCTAATTGTACAGCGGCATACTCGACAGTTTCTTCCGAAACGTGAGAACCTATATGATTTTGGCTTTTGGTTATTTCCTCAATCAAGTCACCCTGTTGTATCGTTCCGCCATGTTCTGTAATATTTGTTTTGATTCTATATACACGGGCAGGAACGTTTACTCCGTCAACAACGGAATCCTCGTAGGTGTATTCCGCAATTTTATTTTTATTGAAAAAAGCGTATGCTTCCGGCGTCGGTGTCGCGGTCAGCCCAAGGACAATGGCGTTTTTGAAATAGTTAAGCACAGACTGCCATTTTCCGTATATTGAGCGATGACATTCGTCAATGATGATAAACTGAAAATGATCGGGAGGAAGTTTTATGTTCTGACCAAGATCAATTTGCGGCTGCGGCTGGTCTGCGTCTTTGAAAGAGAATAGTTTTTCGTCTTCTCGATCCTCATCTTCATCATTGATGGCTCGCCCGGTTAGTACGGCAAACAGCTTTTGAATGGTGGAAATCACAATATCTCCGTTCACGTCGTCAGGACTTTTCAAACGAGTAATTTGGTAAATTGTGTTCATCGGCTGCTGTTTTTCAGTACGGTCAAATTTGCTGAATTCTGTTTCTGTTTGCCTTGCAAGGTTATTTCTGTCCACAAGAAACAGAACACGTTTTACAGAAGTATAACTGAGTAAACGGTATGCCGCAAGGCAGGCGAGGTATGTTTTGCCTGAGCCCGTTGCAAGAACTGCGAGAGTTTTTTTGTTCGCTGCCTTGATGGACTGCTCAAGTCTCACTTCTGCATCATACTGACAATCTCGAAGCCCGCGCTTTTCTATCTTTGGCAGTGCGCCATATTCAGACGCCTTGCCTATAAGCTGCAGCATCTTTTTTGGAGAGTGTATTTCAGTTAATTCGGTGTAGTCACTGTGTGGATCGGAAAGCATATTTTTAAAATATATTTTGTTGCCGTTAGCCAGATACACAAGGGGAATGAGTCCTTGATACCACAAACCGTACCAGCTTTGCGGAGTGACAGCATATCGTTCCGCCTGCTCTGCAACTTCCGCTCCAAGATGATTGGATTCTTTTTTGGCTTCAACTACTGCAATCGCTTTATCCTCAACAAATAGCAGATAATCGCTTTCCGTACCATCCACCATCAAAGCCTCTTTGATAGCGGCGGTCGTATTGGGAACGTAATCATTGCGAGAAACGATGTCCCATCCGGCATCCTGCAATTGCTTGTCTATTTTGATTCTTGCTAATTCTTCGGGGAGCATATTCATTCTCCTTATCGTATTTCTCATAACAAAATATTATCGGAAGTTATGGGGTATAAATATCATAACTGCCGTACTTTGCATCATTCGTCCTTAACGAATTCCATAATGTCGTCAAGCCCGCAGTCCAACGCATTACAAAGTTTTTCGATGCTCTCCATAGAGATATATTGATCTTTCTTTAGACGCGAAATAATATTTGCGCTAACCTGTGCTTTCTCGGCCAACTGAGCATTTGTCATTTTCTTATCGATCAGCAAGTGAAAAAGTCTGTCGTATCTAACAGCCAGGGAAATCACCTCCGCTAACAATCTAATGCTATAATATTACAATATCGTGAAAAAATCAATACAATCGTCATTGAGTCAATGACGGTCAAAGACAGTTAATTCTAAAAAAGCGCATGTTAACAAGAAAGGAACCTCAGCCTGCACTTTTCAAAAGTGCTGACTGAGGTTCTTAACTGTGCATCTGTAAACGCAGCTTTGCCGGCGTGATATTTGAAACTTGTTGAAACTCCGGGCCGCAGGCGTTTTCAGACCCGTTTGACCGGCATCCAGACTTGCACATTGCGTTCTTCCCGCGGCATCCAGTGATACACGGCCAGCTCCGGGCCCTCCGCCAGCTCAAAGCCCATTTCCGGCATCCATTCGCTCAGGATCTGTGCCCGCTGATTGACCCGCTCGAAATAATCGCGGATCGGGTTCTTGACGTCCCTGGCCTCGAAGATGACGTAGGTATTGGCAGGGATGACGATGGTTTCCAGGCCGAGGCTTTCTACGAAATCGACGCCGGTGACGCTGTGGTCGTACAAATGCTCCCGCGACCAGGCGTCCAGGTCCTGGCAGTAGCAGAAATCATAGCCGTCGTTGTCAAGATGATCGATGACGCAGTACTCGTCCGGGTACCTGCCGTTTGAGGGGGCCGCAGCTCCCCGCAGGAACCATTGTTTTCCGCGGGTCGTGACGAAAAGCTGCCCCTCCTGGCGCTCCCGCTCCGGACCGTAAGGCGCTCCGGTAAAATGCGCCCGGTAGCCGGTCAATGTCATTTCCGGTTTTGTTTCAATTCTGTAATTCATTTCTTTACCGCCCTCCATGGAAAAATTAAGTACAAGCCGGGAAAAGGAACGCAGGCGGCAGCCGCCCGCTTTGACCTGGGACGGCAGTACGCCGTGAAAACGCTGGAACGCCTTGGCGAAGCTGTCCGGGCTTTCGTATCCGTATTTCAGCGCCGCGTCGATCACCTTGATATCGGTGGACGCCAGCTCGGTGGCGGCCAGGGACAGCCTGCGGTTGCGGACGTATTCGCATACGGTGTAGCCGCATAGGATGCTGAACACCCGCTGGAAATGGTAGCCCGACGAAAAACACCGGGCCGCTATCTCGTCGTATTCCAGGTCCTCCAGCAAATGATCTTCGATGTAGTCGATGGCTTTCTGCAATCCTGTGATCCAGTTCATGGTATGATTCCCTCCTTGTCTGGTTCCATTCTAGCAGAAATCGAAGCGCTCTGCCCGATTTTTTGAGGGAATCGCGGTCGGATGTATGCGGTAGTGGCTGGATAGAAATGCCGGCGGATTCCAGGGAATGTTTTATCAAAGGGAAGAAGAAAATGGGATGATGAAAAACCTTTTCAAAGTTCCCTCTATGTGTTATACTGAGTTTACTTCATGGAACTTCAGAACATTCACTTGCAGACAGTGTTTTTTATACTGTTTGTATCTTCAAAGTATGTCGATGGCGTTTCGCCGGAAATTCCACGGGGGAAAAGATAGACAGGCAGGAGATCATCGGGTATACTATACGCAGAACGTAAATCCGGTGCGGAAAGGAGGCGGCTGCCGATGATCTTTTACGAAGAGCCTGTCGGAGAGGAAGAGGTAATAAGGAAGAATATGGAACTTGCAGACCGAAAGAATTTTACGGCGGCGGATGTCGACGCGCTTCCGGAAGAGGAACGTGCAGAGATCATCGACGGTCAGATTTTTCTGTTTGCGTCGCCGAGGGTTGTTCACCAGAGGCTGGTTATGAAGATCGGGTCGAAATTAGATGTTTATATAGCAGGTAAGGGCGGGTCATGCCAGGTGTTCGCGGCCCCTCTCGACGTTTATCTGAATAATGACAGCCGGACACGGGTCGAGCCGGATATATTTGTGGTCTGCGACCCGTCAAAGATTCATGAGGATGCCTGTTACGGCGCTCCGGATCTGGTGATCGAAGTCGTGTCCCAGTCTACCAAGCGCCGGGATTTCGGCCTAAAAGTGCTGAAATACCGGACTGCTGGAGTCCGTGAATACTGGATCGTCGATCCGTACCAGAGAAATGTGACAGTATACTGGTTCGAGGATGAAAGCGAGAATTGCCAGTATACGTTTGAAGAAGCGGTCGTATTTCACTCGTTCCCCGGACTGACCCTGTGCGTGAGGGAGCTGCTGGGAGAGAACGCATAGCGGCGGCCGCGGTTAGGAAGAATCAGCCCCGCGCAGAGAGGAAATGGTCCTGCGCAGGGCTGTTTTTGTAAATTAGAAAACAATGTCCGGCCGCTGGAGATCAGGCGTCAGTCTGCCTCATGTTCTTTTGATACGCCGCCGGATGGCGCGGAGGACTCCCCGTTTCCCTGCGGACTGAGTTTCACCGGAGTCTCTGCTGGGATGCCGGGGACTTCTGCGGTTTGGTTCGCCGGAGCAGATGTATCTGCCGGAACTTTCGTGTTTGCCGAAACTCCGGGGCGCGCGACTATGCCGGAGGGACTAGCGATCTGGCCGGATGGATCTTTCTGTTTAGAGGAAAACCGCAGGTTCTCGCCGGCCCGTTTGACAGAGCGCCTGGCCGCGGCCCGCACGATCAGCACCAGGACCACGATCAGGACGGCCCAGACGGTCAGCGTCGGCAGCGAGGAGACGGCCCAGACGAAGAAATTGACGAAGTTTTCGGTCACATCGTTTAAGTTGCGGGCGAAGCCTTTCTGGATCCGGGTCAGGACGGAATCCGGCTCCGTGGGCGTGAAAACGGCGACCTCGTTGATATACATATAGACGGTGCTGTAATCCACCTGGTTGTCGTAGGTGCGGAGCTGGGATTCAAAACTCTCCAGCTGGTAGCGGATCTCCGAGAGTCGCTGCTCCAGGGCGATGACCGCGTCCAGGGAGTCCGCCTTTTCCAGCAGCGCCCACAGCCGTTCCTGTTCGACGGTCAGGGATTTTTTGCGGCTTTCGATGTCGGTGTACTGGAGCGTTACGTCCTGCACGCTCTCCGAGCGGTTGGTGACATTGCTCTGCTCATCGATCTGGTTCAGGAATGCGTCCAGATGGACGGCGGGGATCCTGGCGGTAATGCTGGCGTAGCGGCTGGAGGAGTAGGACGAGGAAATGCTGACGCCGGATACGTCGGAGCGCTCGATGTAGCCGCCCGCCGCGCTGACGGACTGGCTGATATTGGCGATCAGCGTGTCGAATTCCGTGGTTTCTACATTTAGATCTACGTTGCGGATCAGTTTGCGGCCGGTATTTTTAAGCGACTCCTGCTCGGAGGAAGTGAGGCCCGTCGAGGCGGAAAAGCCGCCCTGCTCATAGTCAGGTTCTTCCGCGGCGGTTTCTCCCCATGAGTAATCATAGTCCCAGCTCGCCGCCGCGGTGGTAGCGGGCATGGTTTCTGCGGAGAAGTTTTCTCCCGCTCCCGCCGCGAATCCTGCGTCAAAAGAATCGAATGCGTTAAGAGAATTGAACATGCTTTTGCTGCCGCTGCCGCAGGCCGCGACGCAGACGGAAACCAGAATGGCGGTCAGCAGGACCGCGATGATGGCGTGGTTTTTTTTCTTCATAATGATACCTCCCTCGTGTTATAAGAATCCTTGTTTCTTTGTATGCGATACGGATGAGCCGGGGGATTTTATGGCGTTTTTTGAAAAATTTTTAAGAATTTTTATGCGCTTGAACGGTTTCCGCAAATAGGCTCGACGGCGCGGGAGAACCATGCTATAATGAACGCAACCAAATTCAACGAAAAGGCAGGGCATCATTATGAACATTCTGATCTTGAACGGAAGTCCGAAAGGAAAGTACAGTATTACATTGCAGACGTCGCTCTATCTGGAGATCAAGCGGCCGAAGCATCAGTTTAAGGTGCTCCATGTGGGACAGCGCATCCGGGCGCTGGAGAACGATTTTTCGGAGGCGGAGGAAGCGATCCGATGGGCGGACCTGCTGGTCTTTTCGTATCCGGTCTATACGTTTATCGCGCCCAGCCAGCTGCACCGGTTCATCCGCCTGCTGAAAGAGTCCGGCGTGGACACGGCGGGCAAGTATGCGACGCAGATCACGACCTCGAAGCACTTTTATGATGTGACGGCCCACCGCTATATCCAGGACAACTGTCAGGATCTGGGAATGAGATTCATCCGCGGGCTCTCGGCGGACATGGACGATCTGACGATGCCGAAAGGACAGAAAGAGGCGCTGGCCTTTTTTGATCATGTATGCTGGCAGGTGAAACGGGGGATCTGCGAGCCGCAGCCGGCGCCCCAGCCCCCGGCGGTCCACGCGCCGGTGACGGTACCGGGAAGCGGGGAAGCGGACGGGGCGCAGGCCGGGAATCCGGCGGGAGTCCAGACCGCGGAAAAAGCCGCGGCCGGAGCTGAGGGTTCAAAAAAGAAAAACGCGGCAGATTCCGGTCAAAAGCCGGGCGACGTGGTGATCGTGACCGATTGTGCGGGATCCGATGCCCAGCTTTCGGCCATGATCGCGCGTTTCCGGGCGGTGCTGCCCTTGGCCAGCCGGGTCGTCAACCTGCGGGAGTATCCGTTCAAAGGCGGGTGCCTGGGGTGCTTCCACTGCGCTTCGACCGGCAAATGCGTGTATACCGATGGGTTTGACGAGTACCTGCGCGGACATATTCAGACGGCCCAGGCCATCGTCTACGCATTCTCGATCCAGGACCATTCCATGGGGCCGGTCTTTAAAATGTATGACGACCGTCAGTTCTGCAACGGTCACCGTACCGTGACGATGGGGATGCCCATGGGTTATCTGATCAGCGGGAATTACAGCCAGGAGGCTAATCTGCAGATGATCGTGGAAGGACGCGCCCAGGTCGGCGGCAACTACCTGGCGGGCGTGGCCGCGGATGAGGCGGACACGGACGCGGCGATCGACCATATGGCGGCCAATCTGACCTACGCGATCCGGCGGCATTACGCGGAGCCGCAGAATTTCTACGGCGTGGGCGGTATGAAGATCTTCCGCGACCTGATCTACCTGATGCAGGGCATGATGAAAGCGGACCATCGGTTCTACAAGGCGCACGGGCAGTATGATTTCCCGCAGAAGAAAAAGGGTACGGTCCTGAAAATGTACCTGGTGGGGATCCTGGTGTCTTCGCCGAAGCTGATGAAAAAGATGGGGAACCAGATGAACGAGGGGATGCTGGCCCCTTATAAGAAAGTGCTGGACGAGGCGGCCCGGAAGCAGGACGGGGCTGTGCGGCAGGGAAAGTCCTGACCGTCCGGCATAGCCGTTTGCAAAGCTGCCGCGGATCAGGCAGTATCCGGACCGCTGCAAAAGATATGCGGGCGTTATTCCCGAACGAAACATTTCGGATATCGGGAAAGCGCCCGTATGCTCGTTATATTGGAAATGATACGGCGGTCTTACAGGATCGGTTCTTTGCGGGCCCTGCGGATCGCGCTGCTGTACCGGGAATGACGGAAAGAATACGTAAACTGCCGGTAAAGCCTCTGGGTCAGTATCGTGGCGGAGATGATAAAAAATACCTCCAGCAGGCTGCTGATGATACCGGCCAGACTCAGCAGCAGGGCGCTCATGGCTGTGATGGCCAGCAGCAGGGCTTTGTACGGCCGCAGCGCCAGCCTCATTTCGCCGGAAAGAGACGCCAGCCGCCAGATCAGCCGGTAGAGGCAGAAGAGCAGAAACATCGACGCCAGGAACGCAAACACGATATGCAGAAACGATTTAAACGGCATCCGTTCCGGCAGATAGGGCGTGGCTACGGCCAGGAGCAGCAAAAGCAGCGCCCCATGGGCCAGGCGGTCTTCCTGTTCGTGGCGCGGCAGGTAAGCGGTCAGCCGGCGCAGGACGGTATGGAAATACAGGCCGATGATCAGTCCCAGCCCCATGAAAGCGAAGCGGCGGTCCGGCCAGTTCCCGATGACGGACAGATTGGCGGCGAACCAGTCCGTATCGCTTACGAAAAGCAGCGTATAGATGGGGATGATAAAATAAGCGGAAAATGTAAGGAGCATGGCGAACCTCCGTTTTACAGTCTTTCTGATCAAGGAAGATATCCGTCCGGCGCCGCGGAAACGCCGGGATCCTTGTCCGGGGCAGACTGCGGCGTCCGCACAGGGACGGCGTTTCAGACCGGTCGGATATAGTATATGCTGAGAAAGGGTCCGCCTATGCTGAAAAAAGCAATTTTATGATATGCCGCGGATCAGGTGCTTTTAAAGGAATCCCGGCACGGATTGCGGTTTTAAGATTTGTTAAGAATCGGGTTAATAAATAGTTTAAAAACGGGGGTTTATAATATCCGTCACGATCCTTTGAGGAATGAATGGGAAAATGAGGTGAATGGTATGGATTCCTCCGTTCTCCGCCGGCGCGTGACGGCGGCCGCCGTATTGCTTTTGCTGATCGCAGCGGCGATATTTTTGAAAATGATCTTTGCGCAGAATCTCCGTTCCGTGGAGGAACTGCAGGCTTATATGCTCCGTTTTGGCGTATGCGCCCCTCTGGTTCTGACCGTCATCCAGGCCCTGCAGGTGGTGGTGCCGGTGCTTCCGGGGCTTTTGGGCTGCGCGGCGGGTTCGGTGCTGTTCGGACCCGCGGTGGGATTTCTCTGCAATTACACCGGTATCTGCCTGGGATCGATCGCCGCTTATTATCTCGCGAAACGGTACGGGACGAAGATCATTTTGATGCTCTTTTCCGAGAAACAGTATAAAACATGGTCGGAGCGGGCGGCGCGCTACCGTTCCTACGGTGCGTTTCTGTTCGTGGCGACGCTGCTGCCTCTGTTCCCGGATGATTTTTTGTGCTATTTTTCGGGACTGATCTGCATGGACGCGAAACGGTTCATACGGATCATTTTGCTGGGCAAGCCCTGGTGCATACTCGCTTACTGCCTGCTGTTCGGACTGCTCTGATGAGGGATGGGAATGAAAAAAGGACTGCTTGGATATTACGATTACACGGTGATTCTGACCTACTGCGGAGCGGTTCTGGCGGCCGGCGGCATCTGTCAGGCGATAAATTGCCGTTTTGCGGAGAGCGTCGGCCTGCTTTTGCTGGCGGGCTTTTGCGATATGTTCGACGGCGCCGTTGCGCGGACTAAGGCGCGCACAGCTTCGGAAAAACGGTTTGGGGTCCAGATCGATTCTCTCTGCGACCTGATCAGCTTCGGCGTGCTGCCGGGGATCTTTACATACCAGTATCTTCATGGGAGCGCCGCGGGCCTGGCATCGGCGGTCGCGACGATCCTGTGCGCGCTGATCCGGCTGGCCGCTTTTAATGTGATGGAGGAAGAACGCCAGAATACGACCGACCGGGAGCGGGAGAGCTACCTGGGACTGCCCGTTACCTCCGACGCGGTGATCCTGCCGCTGCTCTATGTGATCTGCGAGAGGCAGGGACGGTGCGCCGCCTGGCTTTTTCCGACGGTCATGACGGCGACGGCCGTCTGTTTCCTGCTGAAAATAGAGATCCAAAAGCCCAAGCTCCCCGGCAAGATCCTGCTGATCGTTCTGGGGGCGGCGGAACTGGCGGCGCTCTGGATGCTGGGAGGGGGCGATCTGCTGTGACCGAAGCATGGTATCTGCGTCTGCTTTATGGGACGGTTCCCGGCAGGATGGCACTGAAGCTGCTCGTACATCCGGCGGTATCCGCGGCGGCCGGGAGATTTCTGGATTCGCGGGCTTCACGCGCACTTATAGCGCCGTTTGTGAGAAAGAACCATATTTCCATGGCCGGAATAGAGCGCCCGGGCGGAGGCTTTGCCAGCTTTAACGCGTTTTTCTCCCGGAGACGCCGGGATATCCGCTTCGATCCGGAACCAGAGCAGGTCTGCGCTCCCTGCGACGGCCGCCTGTCCGTGCTGCGCCTCCGTCCGGACGGGCGGTTCACGGTGAAACATACGGAGTACACGCTGGCGTCGCTTTTGAGGAGCCGGAAGCTGGCGGAAAAATACGCGGGAGGTACCGCGCTTTTGTTCCGGCTCATGCCGCAGGATTACCACCGCTACCATTTTATCGACGGCGGTGAGGTCCTGTGCCGGAAAAAGATTCCCGGTATTCTGCACTGCGTGAGACCGGCCGCGCTGGAGCATTTTCCCGTCTATGTGCAGAACAGCCGCCAGTATGCGCTGCTGCGCACGGAGCATTTCGGGACGGTGATCCAGATGGAAGTGGGGGCTCTTCTGGTGGGGCGGATCCGCGATCTGCCCGGAAAGCGTTGTTTCCGCCGGGGTGAGGAAAAGGGATACTTTGAGTACGGAGGTTCCACCGTCATCCTGATCTTTCGGAAAGGAACGGTCCGGCTGCGCGCCGGTCTCGAAGCGGCGCTGCAGGGCGGAGGCGAGATCTTCGTGAGATGCGGCGAAAGGGTAGCGCGGCGCGGCCGTTGACAGGCAAACCAGGAATGGTTATAATCGAACAGGCGGAGGGGAAGATATGGCGAGCATACTGATCATTGAGGACGACGCGGATATCCGCGAGGGAATACGGATCCTCCTGGAAAGCGAGGATTATACGGTAACGGAGGCGGAGGACGGTATGAGCGGGATGGCGCTTCTGCAAAACGATACGGACCTGGTGATCCTGGACATCATGATGCCTGGGCTCAGCGGCATCCAGATCTGCGAGAGGATACGGAAGCGCTCCAATGTCCCGATCTTGTTTCTGACGGCCAAATCCCAGGAATCAGATAAGCTGATCGGCCTGATGGCGGGCGGCGACGATTATCTGGTGAAGCCGTTTTCCTACGCGGAGCTTCTGGGCAGGATCAAGGCGCTGATCCGGCGGTACAGCGTGTATATGGGCAAGAACGAGGGCGTGCCGCAGACGGGGAGCCCCTATATCGAACGGGGCGGCATCCGGATCCACACTTCGTTTAACAGTGTGACCATAAACGGCAGCGAGAAGCAGCTTACGACAAAAGAATACCAGATCCTGCTGCTTCTGATGACGTACCCCAATAAGATCTTTTCCGCGCAGAATCTCTATGAGTCCGTCTGGCAGGAGCCGTTTTATTATAGCTGCAACAGCACGGTCATGGTCCATATCCGAAAGCTGCGGATGAAGATCGAATCGGATCCGCGCTGCCCGAAATACATCTGTACGGTCTGGGGAAAGGGGTACCGGTTTGAAAACAGGGATTAAACGGCGGTCGATCTACACGGAGATCCTGATGCTGCTTCTGGTTTCGGCGGCCATATCGGGAGTTTTCCTGATGGCCGCCGCCTCTCTTTCGGAATATATCCTGGACAATTATTTCGAGCGGACCGATTACATCCGCAGGCGGGACGACGCCAGCGCCGAAAGGTTTCAGGAATATGTGGCGGAAAATCAGGTCTCTTCCGGAGATTTTGCGAGGATCGATTACTGGCTCTGGAAAAACCAGGAGAGCAGCCTGGAACTGATCGACGGCGGAAAGATCGTTTACATGGACGGGCGCACCGAGCTGACGCAGGAGGAAGCGGAGTTTGATCTGGACGCAGAGGAATCCATCAGCCTGTATAAGATCGATTTCGCGGACAAAACGCTGGTCGTCAGCATCACCGGCGTTTATGATTATTCTTTATACAGCATTGCCACGATCATTGTCATTTGCCTGACTTTTATTCTGTTTTTGGCGGTGTTCCTGTACGGGATGCGGGGACGGATCCGCTATATCCTTATGCTCAAGCAGGAGATCGAACTGCTGGAGGGAGGCAGCCTGGACTACCGGATCTCGATCCTGGGCAGCGACGAACTGACCGAGCTGGCGGAGGGCCTGGATTCCATGCGAAAATCGTTCAAGAAACAGATCACCGAGGCGGAATACTTGTCCAGGACCAATCAGAGAATGGTGACGGAGATCTCCCACGATCTGCGGACGCCGCTCACGTCGGTGCTGCTCTATTCAGAGATCCTGCAGAACGGCGACCGGCTCAGCGAGGAGCAGCGGCAGGTCTACCTGGAAAAGATCGTCCGCAAGATCCAGCATATGAGGGACCTGTCGGACCATCTGCTGGATTACGCGCTGGTGCCGTCGGGGACCGCTGTGCCGTCCAGCGAACCGATGACGGTCAGCGACGCGCTCTATGACGAGCTTTCCGATCTGTGCGGGTATCTGTGCGAGCAGGGATTCACCGTGGAGGCGGAGCCGGAATGGCGGGACGTCAAGATCCTGGCAGATTCCGAGAGCATTTCCAGGATCTTCAATAATATATCCTCCAATATCCAGAAATACGCGGACAAAAGCAGCCCGGTCTCGGTTGATTTTCGGTATGGAGACGGGAGCTTTGCGCTGGCGTTCCGGAACCGGACCGCGGAGACTGCCTGTGCAAACGACAGCAGCGGCATCGGGATCCGCAGCGTCGCCGCGATCATGGAGAGTCTTTCCGGGCGCTGTGAGGTCGAAGAAAAAGACGGGTATTTTACGGTGACGATCATTTTTAAGGCGAAATGAAAACGTTCCACGCGGCCTTTTTTGCAGAATTTTTAAAACCGTCTCATTGCATGGGAGATTGATTTTTGTTATTCTTGAAGCAGGAGGTGGCGGATATGGCGAATGAAGAGAAAAAAGATTTTAACGCAATGCTGCGCGACAGCAAAGACATGCCGAAGTTCCAGACGATCACGGATCCGAAAAGCATTGAAAAATACGGCGGGGACCGAATGTATTTCGCGCCGCCGTCTGCCTATGACGAGGTGATGAAAAAGGTTCCGGCCGGAAAAGTCATTACGGTGGGGCGGATCCGGGAATATTTCGCGAAACAGAGCGGCGCGGATTTTACGGAACCGATCACGGCGGGGATCTTCGTGTCCATCGCCGCCTGGGCCAGTTTCCAGCGGACGGAAGACAAAACGCCGTACTGGAGGACCTTGAAAGCGGGCGGCGAGCTGAACGAGAAATACCCAGGGGGCATCGAGGCGCAGAAAGAGCTCCTGGAAAAAGAGGGGCATACGATCCTGCAGAAAGGGCGGAAGAATATCCGGTATTATGTGAAAGATTATGAGAATGTAATGTTCGAACCGGATTGAAGCAGGGACGCCTTATTTTCGCACCAGCCGCCTGCTCGCCTGCCAGCAAAGCTCGGCGATGGCGATTCCGCTGAATACGTCGGCGATCACATGCTGCCTGGTGGTAAGGGTGGACAGGCAGATCGAAAGCGCGCAGACCAGCGACGCCGCTTTGTACCAGCCGGGAACCGCCGGATTTTTCCGGACGGCGATAAAACAGAACCAGCTGACCAGGCAGTGGATCGAGGGCAGCAGATTATCGGCGGGATCGATCTGATAGAGGAAACGCATCAGTGAGTCGAAGAGCGAGCTGCCGGTGATCTCCGGGCGGACATTGGTGGTCGGCACGGCGACAAAGAGCAGCAGGCAGACCAGCTTGGCCGAGATCTCTGCGCAGACGAAGCGGCGGACCGTGAGCCGGTCCTGGCGGAGCGCGATGATATAATTGACGGCCCAGAATAAAAAAGCCCCGAGATAGATCGCGACCGTCCATGGCAGGAGCGGGACGAGCCGGTCCGCCGCCGTCGTGAGATCATGATGTACGAGCCCTCCGGTCACGAGCCGCGAACCGTTGTAAACGAGCGTGTTGACCAAAAGGATCGCCGCGGCGGGGCGGAGGATGGATGCGGGGGCGGTATCGTTATGCTGGAATGTCATGTCGGCGGGGGCCTCCTGTGGCAGATGCGGCAAACGTAATGGGTTCCGTCTCTATTGTAGCGTTTTTTGCCGGAAAGCGCAAGACATTTGCCCGAACTACCGGCAGGCTTTATGCGGCGGTATATTCCGGCACGGACCCTAAAATGTCTTGTTTTTTTAAGAACGATGGATTAAAATGGAGGTATCGACGGATGGGGGCAGGAGGATCAAATGGACAGTCTTCATGAAATGTTTGATGAGATGGTTCAGGGGTTGAGAAAGATTTTTGGCAGCGTATTGGAGCAGATCATATTGTATGGCTCTGTTGCGCGGGGAACGCAGACGGAAGAATCAGATATTGATATTGCAGTTATTGTGAAAGAATATACGAAAGAGATGCACGATAAGATGATCGATCTTACGGTTGATCTGGAGTTGGAATATGACAGAGTTTTGTCGGTCCTTTTGATCGATTATGATCATTACAGGGAGTGGGAGGATATTCTTCCTTTTTATAAAAATGTGAAGAGAGAGGGAGTTAAATTATGGAGTCCCGCATAAAGGAGTTATCGAGGTATCGCTTTTCATGCTGCGAGGAGGCTTTGGAAGATGCAAAGATTATGTATAAGGCCGGGCGGTATAAGAATGCGTTGAACCGCGCATATTATTCTGTATTTCATGGGATGCGTGCAGTAAATGCTTTAGATGGATTTGACAGTAGCAAACACAGTGGTGTGATCGCGCATTTTAATCAGAGATATATAAAAACGGGGATAATTTCACGAGATGCTTCAAAAATAATCAAGCTAGCCTCAGAAAAAAGAGAAAGTGCAGATTATCTGGATTTTTATGTGGCTTCGCAAGAAGATGCGGAGTTTCAAATAAAACAGGCAGAACTATTTAGTACATTAATTATGGAGTATTTGAAAAGCCGGGAGATTCTGGACGAGTGAGCATTTTTGAGACAATGGTATGGGCAGGTGAGAACGAGGTATGGACAGAGAGCGTTTTGAGCGGCAGCTCCGGTTTATCCTGGAGCTCGACAAGGAGAAAAACATACTCCGCCAGACCCATTTAAGCGGTCATGGGCGGCGGGAAAACGACGCCGAGCACGCCTGGCATATGGCAATCATGATCTGGCTGCTGAAAGAGTACGCCAACGAGGAGTTTGACCTGGCCCGCGCCATGATGATGGCACTGATCCACGATGTCGTAGAGATCGACGCCGGGGATACCTACGCGTACGACGAACAGGGAAAGAAGACTCAGAAAGAGCGGGAAGAAAAAGCGGCGGAGCGGATCTTCGGCCTGCTGCCTCCGGAACAGCGGGAAGAACTGAAAGCGTTATTTGCCGAATACGAGGCGCTTGCGACGCCGGAAGCCCGTTTCGTCCGCGTGATGGACAACCTGCAGCCGCTGCTTTTGAACGATTCCAACGACGGCGAAGACTGGCGCACCCACGGGGTACGGCGGGACCAGGTGGAGGGAAGACACGCGTCGACGACCCTCGGCTCGAAAGAGATCGGCGCTTATGCGATGGGACTGATCGATGAAAATGTTCGAAAAGGAAATATACGTGAGAATGGGGAGGCCTGAGAACGGCCTCCTTTTCTGCGTCGATTCTTATGATTATCTTAAATCAATATTAATTTATCGAAAAACAATAAAAAAATATTGAAAAGCGCTTCGGCTGGTGCTATAATGGGCAAATAGCGGGCCGGGGCGTTTTTCGTGCATGGAAAACCGGTGATGGGCCGGGCCTGAGCGCCGGAAAGCCGGAGCGGAATATGCGGAAAGAAAAGAGAGGTGCATTTGTATGGATCAGCGGTTGGTGAGATTTACGAAAGGGCTTCTGGATTTTATGTTTTACGCGGGCATCCTGGTGACGGTTTCCGTTCCGGCGATCTTCTGGTGGGCAGGGAAATATCTGGATGATTTCAGGATATATTATGTGCCGCAGACGGTCCTTTATATGCTCTCCGGCGTCGCCAGCCTTTTGATCATCCTGGAACTGCGGAGGATGTTTGAAACGGTGCTGGCGGACGACGCTTTTGTCATGGACAATGTGCAGTCGCTGCGCCGGATGGCCTGGTGCAGCTTCGGGATCGCGGCTTTTTCCGTGGTGCGGCTCGTTTATGCGCCGACTCCGGCGACGGTGGTCGTCATTCTCGTATTTTTTATCGCCGGTCTGTTCAGCCTGGTCCTGAGCCAGGTCTTTGAAAAGGCTGTCCGCTACAAACAGGAAAACGATCTGACGATTTAAAGGGGGACAGCGATGGGAAAGATAGTGATCGACCTGGATGTGGTCATGGCGAAGCGGAAAATGGGCCTGACGGAGCTGTCGAAAGAAGTGGATATCACGATGGCGAACCTGTCCATTTTGAAAAACAATAAGGCGAAAGCGGTGCGGTTTTCTACATTAGAAGCGCTGTGCAGAGCCCTGAAGTGTCAGCCGGGAGATATCCTGCGCTATGAAGAGGACGATATGTGAGGGAGGGAGATAAGATGGAGAAGATCTGGGAAACGGACGACGAGAAGAGGACTGCAGATGAGGAAGCTCCGGCTGTATGCGGAGATAAAGCGGAGGAAACATCCGGAAACGGGCAGAATGAGCCGCAGCGCCATCCGGATCTGTACGGGACAGCCGGGCAGTATGAGGCGGAGCAGCGGGAGCGGGAACGTGTGAAAGCGGAGCGTTTGAAGCCGCTCAGCGAAAATTTTGCGTATTTTTCATGCCTGAGCCTGTTTTTCGGATTGGCGTACGCGTTCTGCCTGTATAAAAACCCCGGCGGGATCACCTATCCGCTGTTTGTCCTGGCTGCCTGCGCCTGCGGCGTGCTGGCGTGCCGGAAGCTGGGCCGTCCGGTCAAGCGCGGAAGCTGGTTTTTGCTGGCGGCGGCCCTGGCGCTGGGAATCGGGACCTGCCGCACCGCGGAATGGTTCCTGATCGCGGTCAACGGCCTGGCGCTGGTGCTTTTGGGCTGTGTGTTTGGCATCCATCAGTTTTACGACGACGAAGCCTGGAACCTGGGAAAATATTTCAGCTCCATTCTTCTGTATCTGTGCCATGCGTTGGGGCAGATCGCGGTTCCCTTTCAGCATTTTGCGGCCTTTAGCCGGCAGCGGGAGCATGGGAGAACGCGGAGGGTATCGCTGTTTTTAGGCGGACTGCTGGCCGCGGTCCCGCTGCTTTTGGTACTGGTGTGGCTCCTAGGGGCCGCGGACGCGGTATTTTCCGATCTTGTTCACGGACTTTTCCGGGCCGGGAGCTGGCTGCGTCCCTTTACGCTGCTGCATTTGCTTTTTATGGTGGCGTTCGGATTCCTGGCGATGTACTGCCTGATCTGCTGCAGCCTGCTGCGTCCGTTAAAGCCGGAGACGGCGGACCGGCGGCATGGAGAACCGCTTCCGGCATTGGCCTGCATGGGCAGCGTCGCGGTGGTATACATGGTCTTTTGCGCGATCCAGATCTTTTATCTGTTTCTGGGAAAAGGCAGGCTGCCGGAGGGGTACACGTATTCCAGCTATGCCAGACAGGGTTTCTTTCAGCTTTTGTTCGTGGCGGTTCTGAACCTGGTCATGGTGCTTTGCTGCCTCAAATATATCCGCCCCGACCGGGCGCTGCATGGGATCCTGACCGTGATCTGCGCCTGCACTTATGTGATGCTGGCGTCGGCGGTATATCGGATGTGCCTTTACGTGCAGGTCTACCATCTGACTTACCTGCGGCTGACGACGCTGTGGTTTCTGGCTATGACTGCGGTACTGCTGGCCGGTGTGACCCTGCTCATCTGGCGGCCGCGATTCCCGCTGTTCCGCTTCGGCCTGGCGGTCGTTACAGTTTTCTATGTGGCGCTGGTGTGGGCGAGACCCGGCCAGATCCTGGGCTGGGATTATGTCAGTCATATGGATCGGGAGCGGGTGACGGCGGAGGATATGCGCTATCTGGTATACGGGCTGAGCGCCGATGCGGCCCCAGCCATCGCTTCCCTGGACCTGACCTGGGAGGAAATAGAGGGGCTGGACATAGGGCTTGCTCCAGAGACAGGGCTGCCGGATGACTGGGAGGAACGATCGGAGGTGCTGGACGGTGCGGCCGGAAACGGCGGGCAGGACACGGCAGTTGTACAGACGCGTGCAGCGGACTCCCTCCCAAACGCGTGGATGCGGTCCTATTATGAGCTTCATGCCGGGAAAAACTACCGCAACATGGGACTGCGCAATTACAATTTCTCCCTGGCCAGGGTACGGTCGCTGATCCCGGAATAAGATGGTTGCCGGACAGCGCTATATAAAAATCTGCGCCAGGACGGGCATAACGCCATTGTAACAAAATCCATCAACAATAGAAAACCGCATTGCCGAAGCGTAAAATAAGCTTCCGGCAATACGGTTTTTCTTTTAAACTTGATTTTTATAAAGGATATCCATCATCTCCGCGGGTGTAACAATAAAATCACGTTTGGGAAAATGACGGATATTCCCGGTAATCAGATAAGCGCCATCCTCTCGTTTTTCCATAACGATCTCATAAAATACAAGGTCGTCCATATCCACAAGAATTTCACCGGTAGGGCTGGGGTTTACTGCCAGACCGAACTGACGGATCATCAGCAAAATTCTGCGGATCCGCTGCTCGCTGAATGGAAATTTTGCCCTGTGAAGGACTTCATCATATTCATTTAAGATTTCCTGATTATAAAGGGGAATAATATCTCCGGAAGCTATCGCGTCAATGATTTTTGCCGTTGCAGTGTCCGTTCGTTTCGTCAACAAGGAGGATACTAATACATTCGTATCAAATACCGCATAGTACCTCATTTCCCTGTTTTCCTTTCCGCTCTGGCTGCATTGATTTCAGCATTGATCTCGTCCAGTGACATTTCCGGCAGATCTGCCGCTTCTGCCCGCATATCATCAATCGCGTGTTGAGCTTCTGCCCGGGTCAGCCTTGTTTCAGGAAGTACCGCCGGAAACGGAAGTCCCCTCACCATGCGGGTACGCTCCATAAACATGCGGAACGCTGTATTCAGATCCATCCCCATCGCTTCATAGATAGCGATACAGTCTTCTCTCAAAGTTTTATCAGAACGAAATTGATTCAAAACCTGCTCCGCCATATCGATTCCTCCATTTTCCAAATATATTTTAATGATATTTTGAATTGTTTTATATGAATATTATATTCGCTCTGGGATAAAAAGTCAATATGTTGGGCAAATAGCTGGCCAGGGTGTTTTTCGTGTATGGAAAACCTCTGGCCAGGGTACGGTCGCTGATCCCGGAGCAGGAGAGGTGACGGGGCCGGCCGTTCAGCGGCAGGATGGGGGCGGTATGCGGTCTGCGGCTTTTACTTTTTTCTGTTATAGCCGATTATGCTTATGATCATTGAAATCATAAAGAGGGCAATTACCGCAATTCCTGCCGCAGCGGCATAAGAAAAGATCGAGCTTGTCATAGCGGAAAATCCTGCGCCGTCTTCAAAATATTTTATAAAATAGAACATGGGGATTACGGCAAGGAGCCCCATGGTCTGCGCGGAGCGAAAGCCGAACCAATAGGTGAATGGCAGGCAAATTCCGGTCCACAGGAGAGGAATGATCAGAGAAGCGGCAGCGGACACTTCCCAAACCATAACATTAAAACTCTGAAAAGCAACAGCGGGCAAAAGATTTAATATAACGCTTCCCGCAATACTGACTGTCAATGTGCAAATAACGGAAATATATTTGCTTGCGACTGCCGAAACTGCATTTACAGGCATTGCTGACTGATACTTTTTCCAATCCGCCTTTTCATCGCTTGCAAAACTCATCGTATTCTGCATACCTATCGTCATGGCAAGCATTACAGAGGCAAAAAGCCCTGCGTAAACGCCGGCATGGACCATAAGCAATGCAATCACGCCGATCACCAACAGAACCAGCTTTTTGTCAATATCCTTGTAAAAGATCGTGATTTCTTTGTAAATTAATCCTTTCATGCCGCGCCTCCTTTGATGTAAAAAAGCATGATATCTTCCAGTGTTGCGTTATCGACTACGATATCTTTGTACTTGCGCTTTATCGCCTCTTTGTCGCGGACAAGACATTCCGCGCTCACATTTGTGATCCTGTGGATCATATAATCGTCCGGGGAAATGGAAGCGAATTTTTCTTTCCCGCACTTTACGATCCCATAATGATACACAAGATCGTCTTTTTGTTCTTCAAAAATAATTTTGCCCTGGTGGATCAGGATCACATAATCCGCAATTTTCTGTATGTCTGACGTGATGTGGGAGGAAAAGAAAATGGAACATTCCTCGTCTTGTATGAATTCCAAAAACAGATCCAGCATTTCATCACGCGCAACCGGATCAAGCCCCGTAGTCGCTTCATCTAAAATCAACAGCTTCGGTTTATGCGCCATAGCGCAGATAATGGACAGTTTCATTTTCATTCCTTTCGAAAAAGAACCTATTGGTTTTCGTTCGGGAATCTTGAATTTTTTCAGGTACTGCCGGTAAAGGTCGCTGTCCCAAGACTTATATACGCCGGACAATATTTTTTCAATGTCGGATGGATCAAATACGTCGTGAAAGTTACATTCATCGAAAACGACGCCGATATCTTCTTTGACAGACACAGTTGTATTTTCCTGGCCAAAAATCTGGATCTGCCCTTGATCCCTCTTTAATTCATCCAGTATGAGGCGGATCGTCGTACTCTTTCCGGCTCCGTTTTCGCCGATGAAGCCGACGATCCTGCCTTTCGGAACTTGAAATGAAACATGGTCTAACCGAAAGCCGTCAAACTGTTTGCATAGATCCCGTACTAAAATATTGTTTTTTTCCATGTTCCCGCCTCCTAGTCATTCTCGTAAAATAGCTTTAGAATATTTGCCATTTGTTCATAATGGATTCCGTGCGCCCTGCCGATCTCCGCAGCCCTTTGCAATAGTTCCTCCGCTATGCGCAGCTGTTCTTCCCGGATAAATTCTTTGTTTTGGGCTGCAACAAAACTCCCTTTTCCGGATACGGTCTCGATGAATCCGTCGCGGGTCAGATCTTCATAAGCCCTTTGGACCGTAATAACGCTGATGTGCAGGTCTTTCGCCAATGCTCTCATAGACGGCAATGCTTCGCCTGCGGATAAAGTTCCGTTCATGATCAGATTCTTGACC
>CANQYH010000010.1 GCA_947628025.1 uncultured Lachnospiraceae bacterium
GCTGATCCTGTATGATACCTCCTCTGTGAGGCCCGTTTATTCTCTGATCGATCCGGACGAAGAGGTTTCTTTCACGGCTCCGACTGCCGCTGCCATCGAACCGGCAGACGACTGCATCCTGGATGCTCCCGGAAGCGCTGCGGACGAGAACGATTCCGTCGTGATCGTAGGACCGGAACTGGCGGTGCTGGACCTCGACATGGACGCGGATCTCTATACGGACGTCCTGGATCCCTCTGTAAAATACAAAAAGGGCAAGTCCCTGGGTATGCACGTCACCACCGGCTACTGCACCTGTGAGCTCTGCTCGGGCGGCTGGGGCAAAACCTACAGCGGCACGGTTCCCCAGGCGAACCACACGATTTCCGCCGACATCCGCCTCTACCCCATCGGCACGAAGCTGATCATCGGCGACGTCCTCTATACCGTCGAAGATATCGGCGACGGCGTATCCGGCAATCATATCGATATCTATTATGACAATCATGCCGCCGCCATCGGCCACGGCAAAAAAACTGCCGAGGTATTCCTGGCAGAGCCGGTACAGCCATAATCTGTATATACAAAAGGGACTGTTGCAAAATAGAATGATACCAGAAACGCCTAATATTTAGCGGGAGAAAGCACGAATGATTCATGTTTTCCCCCGCTATTTTTAACTTTTTATATGTCCCATTTCTACTTAAACTGTATTTTGCGACAACCCTTTTTTTATTTCTGGCGATCCGCTTTCTCTCTATCAAACATTACTGTCAAACGTCCGCCCCGCAAACGATCTCCCGCAGCTCCGCTCCGACCTTTCCGTTATCCGCCAGCACATCCGAGTTTTCCAGCCAGGGCAGACCGCGTCCGCTCCAATCCGCCACGTTTCCGCCCGCTTCCTGCAAAACCAGCGCCCCGGCCGCGTAATCCCAGGGCTTCAAATCCTGCTCCAGATACGCGTCCTGACGGCCGCAGGCCACATAGCACAGATCCAGCGCCGCCGAGCCGCAGCGCCGGAAATCCGCGCACCGGAGAAAGATCTTCTCATACAGCGCAAATAAACCGTGGGCCTGCGCTTTTTCGTAAGGCCTGGAGCCGTAGGAAACCAGCGCGTGATCCAGTTTTCCGGTTCCGGACACGCGGATCTGCTTTCCGTTCAGCCAGGCCCCCTGCCCTTTTACCGCCGTAAACCAGTCTCCCAGAAACGGATTGTATACCGTTCCAAATGTAACCTCTCCCGCTTCGTACAAACCCAAGGATACAGCGCTCATCCCGTAATGATGGATCAGGTTCGTCGTGCCGTCGATAGGATCCAGGATCCAGTAACTGCCTTTAGGATCCGTCAGGAAACGTTCCTGTTCCTCGCTGATAAAACCGATCGCCGGATACAGGCCCGTCAGCTTTTCCCGTAAAAACTGCTGCACGCCCACATCCACCCTCGTCACAAAATCCGCCGCTCCCTTTTCATGGACATCGGAAACCGACGACTCGTCAAAAATAATCGCGTCCGTCTCCCGGATCAGCGAAAGTATCCTGTCAACATCAATGGTTCTGTGTGTCAATCTCATCCTTGTCCTTTCTCATTCCCCCGCACGGGCCGTTTTCTGAAACGCCAGCCGCTCGTCCCCGTTTTCCAGGTGAATGATCCCGCAGTATGTAAACCCATTTTTCTTAAGCATATTCTGCATGACCAGGTTATCCCGATGGGTATCGATCCGCAGGTTACCGCACCGGGAAAACGCCCAGTTGACGCAAAAGGAACCGGCGCCCCGAACGACGCCGGATGCGGCGATCCGGTGCACTACGCCGTAGGGAGCATCGTCGATCCAGTGGCCTTTTTCAATGACCCGGTAGGTCGGGTCCTCGCCGGTCCGGAAATAAAACACCGCCGCGACCTCCTCTCCCGCCATACAGACATAAAGGTCCCCTGTCTCGATGTCCTTTTTCACCTGCTCCGCCGGCGGATTCGTCGCGCCCCATTGATGGGGATTGCCGTGTTCCGCCATAAACTGCCGGGCATGGGCGTAGATCTCCAAGATCCGCTCCCACTGTCCCATGTCCGCCTTTTGGATCTCCCATTCCATATCCCGCTTTTCCTCCCGATTTCTTCTACGCCGGACGTGTTTCTTACGCACAAACACAATGCAGACATTCTCCTGCCGGCTGCATCCCGCGCAAAGACGCAGGCAAAATGCGGGGCCGGGATCTTCACTCTCCGGCCCCGCATCGTACCGCTCCCCGCGCCGCATCTTTCCGTTTCCGAACCGCACCCGCCGGGAATTATGCTTTCATCGTCTCAACGATCGTCTTCATGACTTCACTGACCTTGATATGCTGCGGGCAGACCTGCTCGCATTTATGGCAGGCGTGGCACTGGTCGGAACGGACCTCCAGCGCTTCATACGCCCGGCGGGCCGCTCCTTTCCCCCGCAGACCCATCACATTGTAAGCCTTAAAGATCTCCGGGATATTCAGTCCGAACGGGCATGGCATACAATACGCGCAGCCGGTGCAGCCCACCATGGACATCCGGTCATAGATATCTTTTACCTTTCCGTAGACCTCCGTCTCCTCCGCACTCAGCATACCGACGCCGCTCCGGGAAGCGTAGACCAGGTTATCTTCGACCTGCTTTCGATTGCTCATGCCGCTCAGGACCACGCCTACCTCCGGCTGGTTCCAGAGGAAATCCAGCGCGTGCTCCACCGCTGTTTTGCCCGCCGGGAACGCTGCGGCCACATGTTCGGACAGATTCGCCAGCCGGCCGCCCAGAAGCGGTTCCATGATGATGACGCCCAGGCCCTTGCCCGCCGCGTAGCGCAGGCCCTCCGTACCGGCCTGATCGTTGACATTGATGTAATTATACTGGATCTGACAGAATTCCCACGCATCCGTGTAATCCACGATCTCCTTGAACGTCTCCAGGTTATCATGGAACGAGAAGCCCAGATGCCGGATCTTCCCGGCCTCTTTCGCTTTCAGCATATGATCGACCAGATGGAACTTCTTCACCTTGTTCTCAAAATGGTCACGCCCCAGCGCATGGAGCAGATAGAAATCGATATGGTCTGTCTGAAGCTTCCGGAGCTGCTCGTCCAGGATCGTGTCAAAATCCTCTTCTTTGTTCAGCTTCCACATCGGGCTTTTGGTCGCCAGATACACTTTCTCGCGGTAACCGTCCTGCAGCGCTTTCCCTACGACCAGCTCGCTGGCGCCGTCATGGTACGGATAGGCGGTATCGATGTAATTTACGCCCTGATCAATGGCGTGCCGGATGATGGAGACCGCCTCCGCCTCATCCACGGAACCGTCCGCCAGGACCGGCAACCGCATACAGCCGAACCCCAGCGCGGAAACTTCTGCTCCCGTATTGCCAAACTTACGATATTGCATATGGTATCCTCCTTTTTTCTGCCTTACAGTATAATATATTTACCTGAAATTGAACAGCCCTTTTTTTGCGGCAAGACGGCCGGGTAAAGCGCAGATGCCGCCTCCACAACGGTTCCCGCACTGCCGCCCGCTTCCGGACACACCGCAGGAGATCCGCTCAAACGCTCCGCCGCATTTGACAAAAAAGGACAGATCCGGCGCTTCCGCCCAAGAGCTGTCCTTTCTGCAAGCCTTTTTACGATTTTGCGCTGCTTTACACTGCCATCTTTCCCCTATTTCCGGCAATCCGGCAGAATCGCTTCCGTCCCCTATCTCTGCACGCGCCCGGAACCGTCGCCCCCGGCCAGCGCTTCCACGTCGGCGCGGGTCACCAGGTTGAAATCGCCCGGGATCGTGTGCTTCAGCGCCGAGGCCGCCACCGCGTACTCCAGAGACGCTTTCATGTCCTTGCCGTCCAGCAGCCCGCAGATCAGGCCAGCCGCGAACGAATCCCCGCCGCCCACACGGTCTACGATGGGGCTGATGCGGTACTTCCGGGAATGATAGAATTCCCTGGTCGTTCCGTCCATGATGCAGGCGGACCAGCCGTTATCGGAAGCGCTGTGGCTCTCGCGCAGGGAACTGACGATATACTTAAAACCGAAACGGTCGGCCATCTGATTGAAGATATCCACATACCCGCTCAGTTCCAGCTCGCCCGAGGTCACATCGGTGCTGCCCGGCTTAAAGCCAAGAACTTTTTCCGCATCCTCCTCGTTGCCGATGCAGACGTCCACATACTGCATCAGCCCGGTCATCACTTTCCGGGCTTTCTCCGAAGACCACAGCTTCTTACGGAAATTCAGATCCACAGACACGGTCACACCATGGGCCTTGGCCGCTTTTAACGCCGCCTCCGTCAATACGATCGCATCGTCGCTGACCGCCGGCGTGATGCCGGTGAAATGGAACCAGTCGGCGTCCTTAAAAATATCGTCGAAATCAAACTCCTCCGGCTTAGCGGTAGAGATCGAGCTGTGCGCCCTGTCGTAGACCACGTTGGAAGCCCGCATGGCGGAGCCGGTCTCCAGATAATAGATGCCCAGCCGCTCGCCGCTCCTGGCGATATGCTTCGTCCCGACGTTATATTTGCGCAGAGCCGCCACGGCGCATTCCCCGATCGGATTGGCCGGGACCGCGGTCACAAACTCCGCGTCATGCCCGTAATTGGCCAGGGAAACGGCCACATTCGCCTCGCCGCCGCCGTAATTGATATCGAACTCGTCTGCCTGGATGAATTTCTCGTTGTTCGGGGTGGACAGCCGCAGCATGATCTCCCCCATCGTTACTATTTTTGCCATTCTGTCTTATCTCCTTACCTATTTGCAGTATATCCGCCCGTTTGCGTAGCGGAAAAACGCTGGCGCTCCCCGGGAAACGCGAACTCCGCTTCGCTTCGTTTGCGTAGCGGAAAATCGCTGACGCGATTTTCCTTAGATTGCTTTGGCCGCGGCTACGGCGGCTACGAACTCCTGCGCTTTGGCCGTTACCGCCGCGAAATCGCCGGTCTTGGCACCCTTGGTCAGGCTGCTGCCGGTGCCTACCGCGTACGCGCCTGCTTTGATCCATTTGTCTACGTTGTCCACATCCACGCCGCCGGAGGGCATGAACTCACCCTGCGGAAGCGGTCCCTTGAACGAACTGATCGCGGCCGGCCCCATGATATTGCCGGGGAAGATCTTGATCACGTCGCAGCCCGCTTCCAGAGCAGTGATCGCCTCGGTCGGAGTCATGACGCCCGGAAGCATCGGCACTCTGTAACGGTTGCACAGCTTGATCGTCTCGACGTTCAGCCCGGGGCTGACCACATAGTTTGCACCCGCCAGGATCACCTGTCTCGCCGTCTCCGGATCGAGCACTGTGCCTGCGCCGATGACCACTTTATCGTTGTCCTTGTACTTCTTCACCATGGCCGCGATAAATTCCACAGGATTCCCCTCGTCCATCGTCATCGTGATCTCGATGAAATGGATGCCGCCTTCGATGATCGCGTCCACTACTTTCTCGCCCTGCTCCAGATTCTTCGCACGGACTACGGCTACCAGGCACTCCTCGTGCATCTTGGACAATACCATCTCTTTTTTCATGTTCGCACACTCCTTTTCTTTATTATGGTTCGCATATATGATCTGCTCTCGCATACGCGAATTTCCTGATTACAGTGTACCCGTTTTCTCACCGTTTGTCAATGCCGCCCCAAACGCTTTCCCGGCGCTCTGCGGCACATTCCATCTTTCCACGCTCACAGCGTAACTCCCTGCTTAAAGATCGCCATGTCATGGAAGCCCGCCTCCTCGGACTTTACGCGTTTCCCCGACGCCACCTCCAGCACAAACGCAAACAATTCACGGGCTGTCTCCCGAATCGGCCGGCCCTCTGTCATACGCCCCGCGTCAAAATCGATCCACCCGGCTTTTTTCCCGGCCAGCGCGGAATTGCTGGAGATCTTCACCGTCGGAACCGGAGATGCGAACGGCGTGCCGCGGCCGGTCGTAAACAGCACGATCTGCGCTCCGGACGCCGCCAGCGCCGTAGACGCCACCAGGTCGTTGCCGGGCGCGCTCAAAAGATTCAGTCCGCGTTCTTTCACCGGCTCCCCGTAAGCCAGCACGCCCCGGACCGGAGCGCCGCCTGATTTCTGGGTACACCCCAGGGATTTGTCCTCCAGCGTGGAGATCCCTCCCGCCTTATTGCCCGGCGACGGATTCTCGTAGATCGTCTGATGATGGCTGATAAAATAATCCTTAAAATCGTTGATCAGATCCACCGTCCGTTCGAACAGTTCCGGCGTCTCGCAGCGGTTCATCAGGATCGTCTCGGCGCCGAACATCTCCGGCACCTCCGTCAGGATCGTCGTACCGCCTTTCGAGATCAGCAGATCGGAAAACGCCCCCACCGCCGGATTCGCCGTGATGCCGGACAGTCCGTCGGAACCGCCGCACTTCATACCGATCACCAGCTCGCACGCGTCGATCCTCTCCCTCTTTAAACCCTTAGCGTACCGGGCCAGCTCCCCCAGCAGTTCCATGGCCGCGGCCTGCTCGTCTTCCACATCCTGACACTGGAGGAATTTCACCCTCTGCGCGTCGTATTCCCCGATGTAATCTTTCAGCACAGGGATATTGCTGTTCTCACAACCAAGGCCCAGCACCAGCACTCCGGCCGCGTTCGGATGACGGATCAGATCCGCCAATATACGCCTCGTATACTCCTGGTCGTCTCCCATCTGGGAACAGCCGTAAGGATGCGGAAACGCGACGACCGCTTCCAGAGTGCCCCCCGCCAGACACTGCGCTTTCTTCTCCAGCTCCCGGGCCACAGAATTGACGCAGCCAACCGTCGGAATGATCCAGATCTCATTGCGGACCCCCGCTTTTCTGTCCGTTCTCCGAAATCCCTCAAAAAACGCGTGTTCCGTCTCCGGCAGCTGCGGATGAACCGGCTCATACCGGTACGCAAGCATCTCCCCCAGGCCGGTGCCGAGATTATGAACATGGACCCACTGCCCGGCTCGTATTTCCGCTTTCGCCCGCCCGATGGGATAACCGTACTTGATCACTTCGCCCCCGGCCGGGATCCGCCGCAGCGCTATTTTATGCCCCTGCGGAATCTTCTCCAGCGCCGTCACGGAAATCTCCCCGATCTCCAACGTCTCTCCCGCCGCCACCGTCCGCAGCGCCACCGCCACATTATCCTTTTCATGGATCCGGATCACATCCCGCATACCTGTCCCTCCGCTTTCCGCCGCGCCATACGTCCAAAATGTAAGCGCTTACATTTATTGTAATAAAAAAAACCCCGCAAGTCAATCCCCACGCCGAAAAAAGGCAGGAGAGCGCATACAAAAAAGTCCGTCCGGCTTCCTGACAGAAGATTGGAACGGACTTTTTCCGCCGGTAAGCTGTTAAACGGAAGCCACGAAAGCATGTATCAGCTTCCTGCTGTTTTTATCAACATCGTAGGAAAATTCAGGATGCCATTGAACGCCGACTATAAACTTATGAGACGGCATATAGATACTTTCAATTAAGCCATCTTCCGAAATGGCCATCTTCCGAAAAGCGGGCGACAGCGTTCGGATCGCCTGATGGTGATAGCTGTTTACTCCCATTTGTTCCCTGCCCAAAATATCATAGAGCAGCGTATCATTTAATACCGTAACCTGATGTGCCGCCCTGTTATACGGCGGTTTCATATGATGGTCGATGCCACCGCTGTGCTCGACTGCCAAATCCTGATACAAGGTCCCATCATAGCAGGCATTCATAAACTGAATGCCCCGGCAGATACCTAAAACAGGTTTATCCATCTCTACGGCGTTCTTTAAGATATACCGCTCCATTTCATCTCGTAATTCGCAGCACGGGCCGCACCACGGTTTCCTTTCGGCATGATAAACAGACGGAGACACATCATGTCCGCCGGTCAGCAGAAATCCGCCGCATATCTCAAGAAAATACTCCAGTTCTTTCGTGTCAGATGTTAGAGGAAGCATGAGTGGGACCGCTTTTTCTGCCTCCAGCATTTTCATATAGCCCGGCAGCATCCAGTAGCTTTCTTTTTCATCGTCATAAAGCGGCATAATTCCGATTGTCTTAATGGCGTCCATGCTATTTCCTCGCTTCTTCGCAAAATTTAACAGATCTGTTCTCACAGATACTTCTTCACATATTGTCCCGTATAGGACCATTCGCATGCCGCGACCTGTTCCGGCGTACCCTCCGCGATCACCGTGCCGCCGCGGTCTCCGCCTTCCGGTCCCATATCGATGATATAGTCGGCGGTCTTGATCACGTCCAGATTGTGCTCGATGACGACGACCGTATTGCCGCCCTCCGACAGTTTCCGGAGGATCTCCACCAGTTTGTGCACGTCCGCGAAATGGAGTCCGGTCGTCGGCTCGTCCAGGATATAGATGGTCCGGCCGGTTCCCCTGCGGCTCAGTTCCGTCGCCAGCTTGATCCGCTGCGCTTCGCCGCCGGACAGCTCCGTGGACGGCTGCCCCAGGCGGATATAGGACAAACCCACATCGTAAAGCGTCTGGATCTTCCGCTGGATCGACGGCACATTCTCGAAAAACCGCAGCGCCTCCTCCACGGTCATGTTCAGCACGTCGTAAATGCTCTTGCCCTTATATTTGACCTCCAGCGTCTCCCGGTTATAGCGTTTGCCGCCGCAGACCTCGCAGGGCACGTACACATCCGGCAGGAAATGCATCTCGATCTTGATGATGCCGTCCCCGGAACATGCCTCGCAGCGGCCGCCCTTTACGTTGAAACTGAAACGGCCTTTCTTATATCCGCGCTCCTTGGCGTCGGTCGTGGACGCAAACAGATCGCGGATCATATCGAACACGCCCGTGTACGTCGCCGGATTGGACCGGGGCGTCCGGCCGATCGGGGACTGATCGATATTGATCACCTTGTCCAGCGCTTCCGCCCCGTCGATGCCGCTATGCTTCCCGGCAATGGTCCTGGCCCGGTTCAGTTTCCGCGCCAGCGCCTTATATAATATCTCATTCACCAGCGAACTCTTGCCGGAACCGGACACGCCGGTCACGCAGGTCATGACGCCCAGCGGGATCCGCACATCGATGTTTTTCAGGTTATTCTCCCTGGCGCCCCGCACAGTCAGCCAGCCAGCCGGCGCTTTCCGCTCTTTCGGCACCGGGATCTGCAGCCGCCCGCTTAAGTACGCGCCGGTAATCGATTCCTCGCAGGCCATGATCTCGTCCGCCGTCCCGCAGGCCACCACCTGCCCGCCATGCTCTCCGGCTCCCGGCCCGATATCTACGATATAATCCGCCGCCCGCATCGTCTCCTCGTCGTGCTCCACCACGATCAGGGTGTTGCCCAGGTCGCGCAGATGGAACAGGGTCCGCAGCAGCTTATCATTGTCGCGCTGGTGCAGTCCGATGCTGGGCTCGTCCAGGATATAGGCCACGCCCACCAGGCCGGAACCGATCTGCGTCGCCAGGCGGATCCTCTGGGCCTCGCCGCCGGACAGGGTCCCCGTGGCACGGGAAAGGGCCAGATAATCCAGTCCCACGTCGATCAGAAACGTTATCCTGGCGCGGATCTCTTTCAGGATCTGCGCGCCGATGGCCTCCTGCATCCGGCTCAGCTTCAGGCCGTCCAGAAACTCCCGGAACCGGACCACCGACATATCCGTCGCGTCATATATATTCAGCCCGCCGACCGTCACCGCCAGGGACGACTGTTTCAGCCGCTTGCCTTTGCATAGGGAGCAGGGCGTGATCCGCATAAACGTCTCATACTCCGCCTTGCTGGATTCCGAAAATGTCTCCCGGTACCGGCGCTCCACATTTTTCAAAAGCCCCTCAAAGGCCACATCGTAGATGCCGACGCCTCTCTGTCCTTTATAATGCACCTTGACCTCATGGCCATCCGTGCCGTAGATCAATACGTCGTGAACGTTCCTGGGATACTGCTCAAACGGCGTGTCCAAGCTGAATCCGTATTCCAGGGCCAGCGCGTCCAGGATCGCCCTGGTAAAACTGCCCGGATCGGTGCAGGACTGCCAGCCCAGCACCGTGATGGCCCCCTGCAGAATACTCAGAGACTTGTCCGGTATCATCAGGTCCTCGTCAAATTCCATCTTGTAGCCCAGTCCGAAACATTCCGGGCAGGCGCCGAACGGATTGTTGAACGAGAAGCTGCGGGGCTCTACCTCCTCGATGCTGACGCCGCAGTCCGGGCAGGCAAAATTCTGGCTGAAATTCATCGTCTCCCCGTCCGTCACGTCGATCATCATCAGCCCTCCGCCGAGATTCATCGAAGTCTCAATGGAATCCGTCAGGCGCTTCTCGATCCCGGGCCGCACCACGAGCCGGTCCACGATGATCTCGATGTTATGCTTGATATTTTTATCCAGTTTGATCTCTTCACTCAGTTCATACTGGTTCCCGTCGATCCGCACGCGGGCAAAACCGCCCCTGCGGGCCTGTTCCAATACTTTCGCATGTTCGCCTTTCCGTCCGCGGACCACCGGCGCCAATACCAGGAACCGGCTCCGCTCCGGCAGCGACAGGATCTGGTCGACCATCTGGTCCACGCTCTGTTTGCGGATTTCCCGCCCGCATTTGGGACAATGGGGGATCCCGATCCTGGCGTAGAGCAGACGCATATAATCGTAGATTTCCGTCACGGTCCCCACCGTGGACCTGGGATTGCGGTTGGTCGATTTCTGGTCAATGGAGATCGCCGGCGACAGGCCCTCGATGCTCTCCACCTCCGGCTTTTCCATCTGTCCCAAAAACTGCCTCGCATAGGAAGAAAGCGATTCCATATACCGCCTCTGGCCCTCCGCATAGATCGTATCAAAGGCCAGCGAGGATTTGCCGGAACCGCTCAGCCCCGTCAAAACCACCAGCTCGTTCCTCGGAATATCGATATCTATCTGTTTCAGATTATGTTCGCTCGCACCGCGAATCTTGATAAACTGTTTCGCCATTTCCAAACTTCCTCCGTCTGTCCTGGCCTGCCCGGAAATACCTGCCGGACGCAGGCTCCTTTTTGCAGACTCCGGCATCTATCATAGCACATATCCCGGCGTTTTGCAAACATTTGTTCGTTTTCATTTCAAAAAGGAAACGCCGCAAAGCGGAATCTCTCCCCGCTTCCCGGCGTTTCCCGTCTTTCGCCAGATCTCAGTCTGCTTCCGGATACTCCCGCGCCTCCAGCAGCCCGTCCGCGACCATTTTCTCGTAATTCGTGTAATACTTATAGAACCCGCCGATATTATGCTGGACATCGTCGATGCGTACGCGGTACCCGTCGTGGCGCACCATAAACGTACGCAGGATGCGGCCCGGATTGCGCATATACATGGCGTACTCCGGATAGAAGAAACCGTTCAGCATCCGGTCCGCACGGGCATAGATCGTTTTCAGCAGTTCCGTCAGCGAGAAAGACTGCTCCAGATAATCGGTCCGGATCCCCTTTTCCACCATGCGGCTGTAAAGCTCGTAAGACGCCATTAAAAGTTCGAGATACGTATGGTACGTGGTGTCCCTACGGTAGATCGACTTCAGGTTCTCCTGAACATTCTTTAGTCCGAAATCATAATACGCGGCGTCATCCACATACTTCGTGATCTCATTCATGCTGTACGCGACCCAATGATCCTTATACTGCGTATAGTCGGCCTCAATAAAATGGTCCACGGCGGCGCGCGCGGCCGTCAGCCACTGTTCCTCCCCGGTCAGCCCGTAAAGGCGGCACAGCGCAAACGTGGCCTCCCCATCGTAATACACGGTCCGAAATTCCTCTTTGCGGGAAAAATCGCCGTTTAACACATGATAATATTCTCCGGTCTGCTGATCCAGCAGCGTAAGGATCCCGCGGCCCAGCGCGCGGCAGACATCCGCATACCGGTCGTTGCCGAACGCATCCATATATTCTGTCAGCGCGATCACCGCCACGCCGCAGCCGCCCAGCTTGATCTCGTCCGCGCTTTCCTCATAAAGATATGCGGTATCCTCGCCGGAATACACTACCTGACTCAGCATATGGTCGATCGTTCGTTCGAGCACTTCCACGAGCTCTTTATCGCCGGTTATGCGCCAGAGACAGATCAGGGACCAGATCGTACTGGAGTGGCGGACAATATTATAACCCTCGATGTCATTATCGAACCGCGGATACATCCCATATACAAAAGAACCGTCCGGTTTTACCTGATCGACCAGAAACTGCCCGGCGTCAAGCATCAATTCCCTGGCATAATCCGCATCGATCTGATCCACGGCCCTCCGTCCATATTCCAGCCCGTCGCTGTACAGAGGGAAGACCTGGCCGTCCTCATCGCAGAACCATCCCTTACACTGAAACAACAGATAGGTCTCCGGCAATGCTTCCAGCTCAGAACGCCCGGCCTTTTTCAGATAAAGATTCAGGTATTGAAAATCCACCGGCGTATCCTCGGAGTCATAGTCATAGATCTTCGCGCCATTCATCTCCGCTTCCAGAAGCGCCGTCCCGTACTCCGCATCAAACGCCACGCCGTACCGGAAAAACTCGCTCCTGGCCGCCCAGACCCGTTCGGCCAGCTCGCTCTCCGTCACCGCTTCAGAGGAATAGACCAGGTCCGCTTTCACCCATTTCGGATCATAACGGTTCTCTTTCAAAAAACTCCGGACCTGACGGTCCGCGTCATTCCACGCGGCATCCAGATTCGCGCCGGTCCCGGTAAAAACGCTGGCGCGCTCTTCCGTATTGCAGATGGAAAGAAATACCGCGTACCCCGCCTGTTCTCCGGCCGGATCGTCCGGCAGTTCCGCCCGTACCTCATCCGTCAGCGCGCTGCCGCGCAATCGTCCCAGCTTTTCCTGATAGGCCCGAATTCTTGCCTGCCCGCCGTGAGACACTACAAACCACGAAAAACCGGCAACCGCCAGCAAAGCCGCGCAGGCTAAAAGACAAAACGCGATCAGACGGCCCGTTTTCGGCGCCTCCTTGTGCATTTCGCTACTTTTCGCTTTACTGCCCTGTTTTTTTGAACTCATAACCGTATGCCTCTCTGAAAAACGAGGCGCATAACGGACCATTTCCGATCCGTCCGCGCCCCGATAGATTCAATCAGAATTTTCATAAAAACTACGACCGCGCTCAACCGGTCTCTCCGGGTCCTCCAGGCGCATCCGACTCCGCATCCGGGCGGGGCAGAATATCGTCTGAAATATCCGGCGATGATCCTGGCGCAGCGGTTTCCGTTTGCGGTTCCGAGCTTTCCGTCTCCGGTCCTGCCGCCGCCGTTTCTTCCGCTGCGGGCGGCTCCGGGTTCTCCGCTGGCGTCTCCTCCAGCGCGGGCGTTTCCGGCTCAGGGCCGACCTCTGTCGTCTCTTCCGGCGCAAACGCTTCTGTCTCCGACTCCGCCGCTGTCGTTTCTTCCGCAGCGGGCGCTTCCGGCTCAAGGCTCACCGCTGTCGTCTCCTCTGCCGCAGGCGCTTCCGTCTCCGGCTCCGCTGCCGCCGTCTCTTCCGCCGCAGGCGCCTCTGTCTCCGGCTCCACCGCTGTCGTTTCTTCTGCTACAGGCGCTTCCGGCTCCGCTGCCGCCGTCTCTTCCGCCGCAGGCGCTTCTGTCTCCGGCTCCGCCGCTGTCGTTTCTTCTGCTACAGGCGCTTCCGTCTCAGGTTCCGCTGCCGTCGTCTCTTCCGGCGCGGGCGCTTCTGTCTCAGGTTCCACAGCCTCATCCGGCTGCTTTCCCGCCATGGCGATGGCTTCCGCGCTTTCCTCCTGGTTATAGCAGATCACCGGGAAGCCGGCTTCAATATGTTCATAGATCGTCTTCGCGGCCGCATACGGCATATTAACGCACCCATGAGAACCGCTGTATTGATAGATCGTTCCTCCAAACGTGGACCGCCAGCTGGCGTCATGCATCCCGACACCGCCGTTAAACGGCATCCAGAAATTCACGAAACTGGCGTAACCCGGCCCCCGCAGCACGCGGTTCTTCTGTTTCCAGGCCAGAGGATAGATCCCCTCCGGCGTCGAATTGCCGTTGGACACCTTGCCGGTCACACAGTCCGTCTCCGTGATTAGTTCCCCGTCCACATACAAGAATACGTGCTGGGTGATCATATTGATCTCCACATAAGAATCCCCGAAATCGGGATCTCCGTGGCTGTTGGCCGTCTGGATATAGACCGGCTCGCGGACCTGACTCTCGCCCCGCAGCAAAAGATCATACAGCTGCGCGGCTTCTTCCTCCTGATCGATCTGCCACCCGTAGGTCCCTTTCTCAATGATCGCTGTGGTGCCGTAAGAGGTATGGAGTGTCTTCGGCTTGCCGACCGTATCGTACTGTTCCGCCAGTCCGGCCACAAAATCCGTCACAGCGTCCCGGTCCAGCTCCAACCGGCCGTCCGCATCCTCTTTCAGCCACTCGACCAGAGTATAAGCGTCCAACGTGATCTCCTGATCGTCAAACTGATATACGATCCGAATACCGCCAAACTGGTTCAGCCTTTTTGCCTCGGCGTTCAGCGTTTCGTCCTCCGAGGTAACCGCCGGCCGCTGGTAAGCGTCCAGATCTTCCAGGACCAGTTTTTCACTCCGGTTATCCACCGCCTCAAAAATAGCCTGGCTCACGGTTTCCTTATCCAGCAGGGCCCCCTGCTCCTCGGGAACGACCACGAATCCCTCTCCCTCTATATAGTCGGAAAGGTAAGCGTCTTTCGGCGGCTGGGCCACTTCTTCCGAGAAAAAGACCAGATCGTCGATGCGGGCCTGCAGCAGACCCTTGTCATAGACCACCGTCGCCGTCACCTCGTAAGCAGTGGACTGCTCGCGGTGATCCCACCACTGCATCGGATCCTGTGCCGCCAGATACTGATCCAGACTGCCGTCAAATTCATTATGCATGCCGATCTCAGCGCCGGTGATCCGCTCCGTCACACCGCCGCGGCCCTCGATGGTCAGCGCGTAGGCATCCACGTCCACAGAAACCATTTTCTCGATCTCCGCTACCGTCTTATAAGACGCATCCAGCCCATTGACCGTCGTATTCGGGAAAAACACCTCCACATATTGTTTTCCCTCGCGGACATACGCATAATACGCCATGCCGAAAACGGCGGCCAGAATGATTATTACGGCAGCGGCCGTGATCAGGACGACCGTTTTTACAGACACCGGCTTTTTTTGTGGCGTCTCTTCCATAGTATACAGTTCCCCCTTTAACCGGAACAAAATGTCATGCTTTCTGCTCTTTCAGCAGATCGCGGATCTCCGCCAGCAATTCCTCGGTGGTCGGTCCGGCCGGAGCTGCAGGCTCCTCGGCAGCCGCGGCTTCCTCTTTCTCTTTCTTCTTAAACTGCTCGGTAATGCCGCTCACTACCTTGATCGCACAGAAAACGCAGGCGGCGATGATCAGGAAATTAACGATCTCCTGGATAAAGCTGCCGTAAAGGATCGCGGCTTCCGGCGTCACGATCTCGCCGGCGGCATCTTTCACAGCGGGATGGATCACGATCTTATAATTCGTAAACGAAGTGGAACCTATGATCGCCCCCAGCGCCGGCATCATGATATCGTTGACCAGCGAATTCACGATCTTGCTGAACGCGCCGCCGACCACGACGCCGACTGCCATATCGACCACGTTGCCGCGGAAAATAAACGCCTTAAACTCCTCCATCGTACTCTTGAATTTACCCATTCCTTTATTCCTCCTATCATTTTCATATGGTTTGCGGCCCACGGGCCGTCACCGACATATTCTGCATGATTATAACATAATTCGACCGTCAGGAAAAGTGTTTTTTGCAACCAGATTTCTAAAAGTATCCGGCATCCGTTCCTTTTTCCGGCTGCCCCTCCCCGCCGGGGCCAGACACGCTTTTCCACCGCTTAACATATTATAGCAGAGTAAGGAGGCGCTTATGAAAGAGAAATTGCAGGTAAAAGATCTGAGTTACGCTTACCATGAATTATCGGGCGAAACGCCGGCCCTTTCTCATATATCCTTTGACGTCGAAGACGGAGAATTCCTGGCGGTCGTCGGACCGTCCGGCTGCGGCAAATCCACGCTCCTGTCGCTGCTTTGCGGACTTCTGGAACCAGAGGAGGGTGCCGTGCTGATCGACGGCATCCCGCGGGAAAAAAGCCGCGCCGTGATCGGATATATGCTCCAGCGGGACCATCTGTTCGAATGGAGGACGATCCTCTCCAACGTCTCCCTGGGCCTGGAGATACAGAAGCGTCTGGACAGCGCAGCCAAAGAAGAACTGCGGCAGATGCTTACGGCCTACGGTCTGGGCGCATTCCAGCAGGCCCGGCCGTCCCAGCTTTCCGGCGGTATGCGGCAGCGGGCGGCGCTGATACGGACCCTGGCCCTAAAGCCGGACATCCTGCTGCTCGACGAGCCCTTTTCCGCCCTGGATTATCAGACAAGACTGTCCGTCTGCGACGACATCAGTTCCATCCTCCGCGCACGGAAAAAGACCGCCGTCCTGATCACGCACGATCTCTCGGAAGCTATTTCGGTGGCGGACCGGATCCTGGTGCTGTCCGGCCGGCCCGGGCGGGTGAAATCCGTTCTGAAAATAGAATTCGCCCCGGAATACGACCGCCCGCTGGCCCGCAGAAACGCGCTGGAATTTTCGGCCTATTTCAATCAGTTATGGAAGGAGCTGAGAACGGATGAAGACAAAACCTGATGAAACTGCAGATACGCAGGATACATTCCGCGCAGAACGTCCGGAAAACCGGCGGATCTCCCGCGGCAGCGATCCGGAAGTTTCAGAGAGCCGGCCGGCGCCCCGCGTCAAATCCGCGGACCAACCGGAAAAGAAACAGCCGCCGCTCTCCCGGCGGCAGCGGGAATTTCTGGAACAGGAGCGCCGCCACCGGACCAACGTGCGCATCGTCCGTGTCATGATGCTGGTGCTCCTACTGGCGCTGTGGGAACTGTTCGCCAGCTTCGGCGTCATCGACGCGTTTATTTTCAGCAGCCCGTCCCGCATCGCAGCCTGCTTCCTGCGAATGAGCCGCGACGGGAGCATTTTCCTCCACACCGGCGTGACCCTGCTGGAAACGCTGGTCAGTTTCGGACTGGTTGTGGTGATCGCCACGGCCGCGGCCATGCTCCTATGGATCAGCCGCAGTCTGGCAGAGATCCTGGAACCGTATCTGGTGATGCTGAACAGCCTGCCCAAATCGGCCATGGCCCCGCTTCTCATCGTATGGCTCGGCAATAATATGCGGACCATCATCGTAGCCGCCGTCTCCGTCGCCGTCTTCGGTTCCATCCTGACGCTGTACACAGGGTTCCGGCAGACGGATCCCGACAAGATCCGCCTGATCGCTTCCCTGGGCGGCACCCGGCGGGACGTACTGTTGAAAGTCCTGATCCCGTCCTCGGTCCCTCTGATCATCAGCAACATGAAAGTCAACGTGGGCCTGTGCCTGGTGGGCGTCATCATCGGCGAATTCCTGTCCGCCAGAGCCGGTCTGGGGTATCTGATCATATATGCGAGCCAGGTATTGAGCCGTGTACACATACTTACACGATTACATATCGTCCTCTTTTTAGGACTTCCTAATTTTCATCTTCTGACTCTACAAGCTCACGACAATATTTCTTTAATTTGAGGATATCATCTGTAATAATTTCCCACACAATCTCAGGTTCGACAGTCCCATATGCGTGCGCGACGATATTCCGAAATCCTCGTATCTGCTTCCACGGAACACCGGTATGAGTTGTTCGGAACTCTTCTGTGAAAGCATTCGTCAACTCGCCTATCTGCAGCAGGCATTGCGATAGGTATTACTGGAAAGAAACGTATCATAGTCTCTTCCAAATAACTCCATAGTCTCTTCAATCTGATCGCAACAACGAATTATATGCAAAAGAATACTATGGTCACGCAGTGCGCTCATACAGCAGAACCTCCTCTCTTTTAATAGAAGCAAGAAATTCCTGATCTAAACTTCCAGTGGTGAGAAGGTCAACTTTTTTCCCAAGTGCCTGCTCCAGAGCGATCAACAGACCACCCAGAGCCCATCCTCTGATTTTCCCGCGATCGATTCGAAGATCCACATCACTATCCGGCGAAGCTGTTCCACGGGCATAAGAGCCAAACAGGAAAATACGATCTGCCCCGTATTCCCTGCCTAAAGGAGCAACTATCTCCTGAATGTCTTTTATACTTAACAGCATGGTCTCGCACTTTCCTTGTTCCAATTGTGTTCACATACTTACATGATTACATAGATCAATCTCCCATCTTCTTTTATATTTTCACGGAATTCTCTAACCTTGTCTATGTTTGCCGGATGATTCATAGCCCCTGAAGTCACCAGATCAACCTTTTTTCCGCAAGCCCTTTCCAAATCAGCATATAAACCTCCTAAGCCAAACAGTCCCTTTAGCTGATCGCAATCGACTCGCAAATCAATGTCACTTTCAGGCGTTGCTTCTCCTCTTGAATAAGAACCAAACAAATACGCTCTGGAAACCCCATATTTGCGCATAACAGGCGATATCAGGTTCTGTATTTCCTGATAAGTATATACTCTGTCCATTAAAAACCCCCAGTTCCAACCGGATTAATCTCATTACTATTATCCATGATACCACATGCCTGCTTTATTTTCAATGAAATGTAAATATAAGATGAAGTACCGATGTAAAGAATACAAAAAACGCGTCACTGGCGCGTTTTTTGCATACTGACGTAAAACAGGAGAACCGGCTGTCATCTAACATACCGGTTCCCCTACAAACCACCTGCTATTCTGCTCATCTCTTTATCCGGCAGTTCCTTAAGCACCTCCCAGACTCCATGGCCGCCCTTTCCGTCAAAACGGAGATACCCGCCGAAGATCAGCTCTTCAAAACGGTTTCGGACCATGTATGGGGATTCGCCCAGTTCCTCCGCTACCTGTTTCACCGTCAGCTCCGGCTTTGCTTTTACGATCTTAAGGATCCGCCGTCGATCCAGATAGCGTCCTCTCTCCGTCTCCGGAGGAAATGGATAGTCAACCCATACCGTAAAACTTTCCGATAAATCATGCGATGCAATCACACCCTGTCGTGCCGACGCCGCATCCGCCTTTCCCGTTGATAACTTCAAAATCTTCAAAGGATCAAAACGGATCTCCAGCTGCCATTCATGTACCACAATCTTCTCGATATCCTGAAGCATCTGTCCCACGGTGGTTGTCTCAATCCCTCCATTCTCCAACCGCAAGCGTATCTTATCAATCCTTTGCTCCAGATCGAGAATCTCGATCTCCTGCCGTGCCAGCTCTTCTTTCTCCATCTGAACCGACTCCAGTTTCTGTTCAATCAGCTGGTTCCGCTTCTGGTAATCCTGATCAGAGATCACGCCGTCCAGCAGCTTCGTCAAAAGACGTTCTTTCTGATCACGCAGCCTTGCTTCCTCCGACTCTGCCCTATGTAAAGCATGGCTCCCTTTCTTTTCCTCCAGCGTCTTACGCAGCAAGGATATGGCATGTTCGATAATACTGCCTTTATCCTGCGTGGTCAGATCATAATAATATTCTCTGCACACCTCCTCCAGCACCTTGAAAAGCGCTTTTTCATCAAGATGGACATTATCGCAGCCCTCCTGGAAACGTTTTTCTATCTTACGAATCTGATTCCTGCAGCCAAATTCCTTTCTTCCCTTTGACAGATAGGTGGAGCATTTCCATTCGACCACCATCTGCTCATGATCCTTATAACTGCGCCGGTGAACACGGTAATAGGGCTGACCACATTTCGCACAAATCAGCTTTCCGGACAAGGCATATTGGCCCAGACTGCCGCTCTTCGGATAGCAGCCGTCCCGGTGATATTTCCTGGCACGGGCCGTTACCAAAGCATTCGCCTGCTCCCATTCCTCGGCGGTCACGATCGCCGGGACCTGACCGGTTCCATAAATCCACTCCTCTGGCGGCAGCCGTATCTCGCGCTTTGTCTCAAAATCATAATGCCGCCTGTTCATAACAATCGTTCCCATGTAAAGCGGATTACGAATGATCCTGCGCACCGAATTACTGCTGAAGCCAGTTCCGGTCTTTTTCCGATATCCTTGGTTATTATAGATATTGGCGATCGTCCTGCTTCCATGACCGGCAATGCAATAGGAAAATATCTCCCTGACGATCTCTGCTTCCTCCTCCACAACCGCAACCGTCCCATCCGGTAACTTCTGATAACCAAAAGTACGCGAGGTCAGCATTGCTTTTCCCCCATTTTTTTGCCGGTTCCGATGCGCATGATTGATCTTTTTACTCAGTTCACGGCTGTAATCCTCGGCCAAAATGGCTTTGATGCCAGTAATCAGAGAGTCGTCCGTCGTATAGAACTTATGCTCCAGATAAATATACAGGCGCTTGCCATGGCGCTGCATCCGATCAAGAAAAAGATACCAGTCTTTCACATTCCGCATCAGACGATCCTGACTCTTGATCACGATAACGTCAAACCGGTTCGTCAAAAGATCCTCATAAAGCCGGATGTACTCGTCCCGTCCTTTCATTGTGGTGCCGCTCTTTGACTCCACATACCGATCCACCATATGCCAGCCCTGCACCAGGACACAGGCTTCACTCTCCTGTACCTGGTTCTTAAGTGCCTCTACCTGGCTTTCTTCCTCCGTGCTACACCGACAGTAGATCACTGCACGTATGTAGTCCACTGCATTTTATCCCTCCTTTTTCAGATTGGCAAGAAAACGAATCTGCTCTTCCGGGGTAATCAAATGCTCCTGCAAAAGCAATTCGGCAATCCTGGTCAAAATCGCAGCGTCGTTCTTATTTTCATACATAGAAATTCCCTCCTCTTCATTAAATGCAGACATCCTTTTCCTATCCATAGCATTTCTTATCTAATGATATTCCTAGATATGCCTGTCCTATTTACGATTATTCAAAGACCTTCATTCAAATCCATAATATATTTCAATCTTAGCAAAATGCCCCTGCGAATGTAAATGCGTCAAAACACTGACTTATTAATGACTTTTACAATGAACCAACCATTCATACTACTATGATTCGGCATCGCAACCGTTTCATTGTAGAATGTTCCGGAAGGATATCTTGATCGCCTTTTGCATAGGAACTCTCCCAATCTCTAAACATCATTCGCACACCGTCCAGCTTGATTTCTTTTCACTTTATCCAGAACATCATCTGGAAGTAAATTTTCAAGTTTATACATTCCAATGCTACCTCCGATTTACCGCGGCCAGAATTTTGTCTGCTACTTTTTGAGCACCCTCTTCTGAAAGTCAATCCAGTCCTCGTAGTCGTTGGAAAGAATCGCACCATTTTGGAAGCGTTTCTGATCTTTTGGACTGCTCAACGCCTGGATGTCTGAAATCTTTCTTTGCATGAATTTATCCTCCTCTTTTGCATAAAAATGGCAGGAATAAAAATGGCAGGATAGAAGTTAATCTACCCTGCCGCCATGTATCTGCCTATTCATACAGACAATTCAACTCACCGCCAACCAGTCAAATCCCCCCTCTCTGCATAATCGCATAATGTCACTATTACACCAATGGTCTCCGCCGTGACACATCAACCACAAGAAGCCAAATAAGAAATTTTAAATTATCTGGAAAATCACCAAGAAAATGGTAAGAATCTCCTGCCCACCGTCAGAGCATTTGCATTCAAATCTGCAACATTTTTTGCCCGTCTTCGCGGCCGGCCCGCGCAAGCACCCAAAATATCCCGGCAAAACGCCTGTAAAAAGGGGTTCTGCCAGCCTCAGACACCCCCGAAAAACCTAGTATTTTAGCCATTTTCACAAAAAAAGCACCGGCCCCGCAATCTAAGCTGCAAAACCAGTACTTTACATGCGCCTTCAGGGACTCGAACCCTGGACAAATAGATTAAGAGTTTCTTCAGGACGTTTTCAGGTCTTCTTTTTCGTCATTTTCCGTTACTTTTCGTGTGAAACTGGTCATTTCGCGACATACAAAAACATCCATTATCTTTCAATCTGCAACAAAACTGCAACATTTTCTCCCTAAATCTCCATTCTGCCTTTCAACAATAGAACTCAACCGATCCAAAATAGGAATACCACTTTTGAATGATCTCCTGGCTCCTGGCCTCGATTACCCGCATAATATTCCTTAACACGCCATCCGGTATCCTGGACTTATTATTGCATAAAAGGCACTTTCCCGTTTGAGTAATCCATATTTTCGTAGAATTGGCATTCGGACTCCCCTGAGATACATGGACATGTACCGGCTCCAACGGCTCGCTTTCATTGGCCCAAAAGTATACCCAGTACGAGCCGATCTTAAAAATTTGAGGCATTCGCAAATCCTCCCTTTTGCGAAAATTCAAGAACCAGATGCGCCGTAGACCGGATAATCTCCCGGTACCGCTCCATCTCACTCTCTGAAAAGCCGTAAATATCTTCCCATTCATACCCAGGCAGATAACAGGTCGCGTGATGGAAGCAGTCTTTCTCGTCCGGCTTCTCGATATAAACCTTAACTTTCCCATCTGGAAGCATCTGAGAATGTACGATCTCTGTCTCGTCATCCAACGTCAAAAATGGATACATCAATGGTTTTCCACCCCCTGCTGCATTTCTAATCCTCTCCATTGTCTATATGCACATATACGCACCCAAGCTCCGGCAGAATAACCTATGCCGACTTTGCCTTTACATGATTTATTATACTCCAACCAACAGATGCCTTGCAATAGTTTTATAATAACTTTCATGCCACATCAAAAACCGCAAAACAGAGGTTTTCTCCATCCTGCGATTATCCAAGCATATAGCTGCAGCGCATTCTCTTCCACTGCTTCACGATACCTAATCGTATCAGTATGTAAACACAGCTCTTTAAGATGGATCTTCTGGTCATGTCGATCGTGATCCTCTGCCTGGTGTCGACGGTACTCTATCAGGCCATCAGCACCCTGGAAAAGCGGATGCTGAACTGACGCGCGGATGCCGGTAACTTTACGGCGTCTGAAAAAACAGGGGCAGACAGCGCGGCAATCTCAGGATCCAGAAAAGATGTTGAAAAATTGTAATCTGCCTGCGAGATAATCTGCCTGCGAGAAGCCGCCAGTCGGGGGTGAACGATCACCCTCGACTGGCGGCTTTATTTCTCCCCATCCTGACTTTAAGCAGAAAAAGCGCAAAGGCCGCGCCGCAGGCTTCTCCCACCGGCAGGGCGCTGGCCAGACCATTTTCTCCGGCCATACGATCCAGCAGGAACATGAACGGGATGTAAAAGACCAGTTCCCTGACCACGGCATGAAGCAGGGTCCCGAATCCGTCGCCCATGGCCTGCATACAGTAGGACGTATGATAGTTGAGGAACTGAAACGGAGACGCCACGCAGCGGATCCGGATAAAGACAACGGCAAAGCCGATCGTGATCAGCGCCGCCTCCACGTCTCCAGCGGAGGTGCTTAAAAAGATCCGTACCAGCGGAGCCGCGAACGCCTGAAACAGCGCCAGGCTCAGCAGGGAGATCCCCAGGCCGTAGACACGGGCCGTGTTGATCGTGCTCTTCATTCGCTCCCGGTTGCCGGAAGAGAAGTTGTAGGCCACGATCGGAAGCATTCCCT